>JBNMJP010000018.1:0-18152 GCA_050873905.1 Jutongia sp.
AAACAGATGCTTCCGGGGAGAAAGAGTCACAGGAGCAGACAACCGGAAAGCTGTCAGAGTCAAAGCAGCCGGTTTCCGGTTTGCGCAAGGAGCCACCTGGGACGATTGTGCAGAAGGAATCAATGGAAACGATCGATCTGCCCATAACGGTCAATGGAGATACAGTGATACTCAGAAATAAAAAGGAATACATTCTGGTAGATGTTCTTGATTTTTATCCGTTCGATCTGTCTGTGGCGAAAGGCAATCGTCTGGAAACTCTGATCAATGGTGTATCCTCTGATTTTACGTCACCGGTACATGAGAATGATGAGATAAAAATATATTGGGTGTAACATAACAAGGAAAGGAAGACAGGAGCATGCAGGTATGTAGTATTGCCAGCGGCAGCAGTGGCAATTGCATTTATATAGGAGACGGAGATTCCAGAATTCTGATCGATGCGGGAGTCAGTCGCAAAAGGATCGTGGATGGTCTCAAGTCAATTCATGTATCGCCGGAAAGTCTTGATGCGATTTTTGTGACACATGAACATACGGATCATATCCAGGGGATTCCCATGATGACAAAGTATTTTCATGTGCCGATTTATGGCACAGCAGGTACTCTGGATGGGATCCGTCAGAAGGACAGCAAAGGTCTTGTGACTATGGAGCATTTATATCAGGTTTATGCGGATCGCCCGGTGACCATCGGTAGTCTGGAGATTACACCGTTTCATATGTCCCACGATGCGGCAGATCCGGTGTGTTATACGGTGGAGGCATCAGGACATAAGGTTAGCATGGCAACAGATTTAGGTGTGTATGATGATTACACGATCTCTCATCTGGAGGGAAGCGAGGTCATTCTTCTGGAAGCAAATCATGATATCAGTATGCTGGAGACAGGACCATATCCGTATTCGTTAAAATGCCGTATTTTAAGTGAGCGGGGTCATTTGTCCAACGAGGATGCGGGAGAGCTTTTATGCCGGCTTCTGCATGATGATCTGAAATATATCTTTCTGGCACATTTATCGAAGGAGAATAATTATCCGGAGCTTGCCTATGAGGCAGTCAAGTGTAAGCTGTGGGAAGAACTGGGGATGAATACACTGCCCTTTGATCTGTCAGTGGCGAAGAGAGACAAGCCTTCCAAGCTTGTGCTGACAGGCGGGAGTGAGCAGGATATGGAGACCGGGCAGTTGTCTCTGGATTTTCTGGAATCAGCCCTGTAATATAACAGATACCAATTAATGAATTATGTTTTTAAATAAATAATTTAAAATATAAGAAAATAAAAGCCGAAGCGGCGACAGCCGCAAGGCGGAAATGAGGGAATCATGAGAAAGATTGTAGTTACAGTAGTTGGAAAAGACAGTGTTGGAATTATTGCAAGAGTATGTACCTATCTTGCGGATCATCAGGTAAATATTCTGGATATTTCCCAGACCATCGTAGACGGTTTCTTTAACATGATGATGATCGTGGATACAGCAAAGTGCAGTAGTGATTTTGATACCTTTGCGGCAGATCTGGAAGAGATTGGGAAAGATCTTGGCTGTATCATTCATGCACAGCGTGAGGATATTTTTGACCAGATGCACAGAATATAATGAACTCTGACGAGTTCATATTAGAAGTTGCTTCGCAACTTCGCTGTACTAGTGATGTTACACTGATGGCTCCGAAATCTGGGGCTGGAGAGACGTGGAGGATGACAATGATAAACATAAATGAAGTTTTAGAGACCAATAATATGATCGAGAAGGAGAATCTCGATGTGCGTACCATTACGATCGGTATCAGTCTTTTAGAGTGTATCGATAGTGATCTGGACGCGTTAAATGAAAAAATCTACAATCGCATCACGACGGTGGCAAAGGATCTGGTGCCGACCGGACAGGCGATTGAGCGGGAATATGGAATTCCAATCGTCAATAAGAGAATTTCTGTGACACCGATCGCACTGGTGGGTGGTGCCGCATGTAAGAAGCCGGAAGATTTTGTGACGATCGCAAAGACTCTGGACCGTGCAGCAAAGACCCTTGGCATCAATTTTATTGGTGGATACAGTGCTCTTGTGTCCAAGGGGATGACCGAGGCGGATGAGCTGTTGATCCGCTCTATTCCGCAGGCTCTGGCAGAGACTGACTTTGTCTGCAGTTCTGTTAATCTGGGCTCCACCAAGACCGGTCTGAATATGGATGCGGTCAAGATGATGGGCGAGATCATTCTGCAGGCAGCAGAATACACAAAGGAGAATGACAGCATTGGCTGTGCAAAGCTGGTAGTATTTTGTAATGCACCGGATGATAATCCGTTTATGGCAGGTGCATTCCACGGTGTCACCGAGGCAGATGCGATCATCAATGTGGGTGTCAGTGGACCGGGTGTTATGAGAAAGGCACTGGAGGCAGAGCATGGCACCGATTTTGGTTCTCTTTGCGAGACCGTAAAAAAGACAGCATTTAAGATTACCCGTGTAGGCCAGCTGGTGGCAAGAGAGGCGTCTAAGAGACTGAATATTCCGTTTGGTATTATTGATCTTTCTCTGGCTCCGACTCCGGCGATCGGTGACAGTATTGCGGATATCTTTGAGGAGATGGGACTGGAGCGAGCCGGTGCTCCTGGTACTACAGCAGCACTTGCTCTTTTGAATGATCAGGTGAAAAAGGGCGGTGTTATGGCATCCTCTTACGTGGGAGGCTTAAGTGGTGCATTTATTCCGGTCAGTGAGGATCAGGGCATGATCAATGCCGTTGTGGATGGAGCGTTGACCTTAGAAAAGCTTGAGGCAATGACCTGCGTATGTTCGGTAGGTCTTGATATGATCGCTATTCCGGGAGACACCAAGGCAACCACGATTTCCGGTATTATTGCGGATGAGATGGCGATCGGTATGGTGAACCAGAAAACGACTGCGGTACGTCTGATCCCTGTGATCAGCAAGAAGGTTGGAGATACCGTTGAGTTTGGCGGTTTATTGGGTTACGCACCGGTTATGCCGGTTAATTCCTTTGACTGCAGTGCGTTCATTAACAGAGGTGGACGTATTCCGGCACCAATCCACAGCTTTAAAAATTAAATTCAGATGGGACAGGGCACGGCTCTGTCCTGTTGTGATTTGACAAAACTAAATGGAGATTTCTATGAAAGACAAAGAAAAAAAAGAGATTCCGGAGATTTCGGATGATATGCCGAAAACAAAGAGAATGCCTGTATGGGCCAAAATTGTGATCGGTGTCGTGGCAGCACTTGCTGTTATTATTGGGATTGCTTACGGTGTGTTCAGCTATAATTATGGTAAGATCTATGTCAAAAATAATGACGATGAAAAGGCGCAGGAAGAGTATTTTGATCAGGACACCGGCATTGAGGATCTGAAGGAAATTGATCCGGATAAGATTCATCTGGACAGTGCAGACAGTGTTAGTCAGACAAAAGATGTGATCAATATTTTGGTCTGCGGTGAGGAAGCCATCGGCGGAGGGCGTGGCAGAACAGACAGTATTATGATCGCTACAGTGAACCGGAAAGACGGAGCTCTGCGCCTGACCTCGATCATGCGTGATACCTATGTGCAGATACCGGGCTTTTCCGACAATAAGATCAATGCGGCTTATCACAATGGAGGTATGAAAACTCTGTTAAAAACAATCCGCAAAAATTTTGGCATTGAAGTGGATGGATATGTACTTGTAAATTTTGATTCTTTCCAACAGGTGATCGAAGCACTGGGGGGCGTGGATATCAAGCTGGCTGAGGATGAGGTGGCATACCTGAATAAGACCAATTATATTTCTGAAAAATCCAACCGTACCCTTCATGTGGGTGTAAATCATATGAACGGCAACCAGGCATTGGGATATGCAAGGATCCGTTACGTTCAGAAGGATGGACAGTATGGAGATTTTGCGAGAACACTTCGTCACCGTACCGTAATGTCAGCCATTTACAAAAAGCTGATGAATAAGTCTGCGCTGGAACTCATTGCCATGGTGCCAAAGCTGATGCCGTTGGTCAAAACGAATATTGATAAGGCGGATCTGGTCAATTATCTGTATCAGGGTGTAGAGGTTCGAAGCCGTAATTCCAAGCTGGAGACCCTCAATGTTCCGGTAGAAGGAGCCTATAAGATTACCAGGGTACGTAGTATGTCGGTCATTTTGCCAAATTCTCTGGATAAAAATGTCAAGGCCATGCAGAAATTTATCTATGGAAGTGCTTTGGAACAGGAGAATGGTAAAGGCGCAGATATTACGGTGGGACAGTAATTTATTAAAAAACTGTGGGAATTCAGTTAAAAAGATTAAAATTGTATACAATTATACATTGACGCAATCCTCGCTTTGTGGTATAAATTTGAAAGGAGATTTTCATATTTTACCAAGTATTACCAAGGAAAGGGGCAATTATTATGTCATTAGAATTATCCAGAAAAGCAGCAGCGGTAAAGCCATCTTCTACGCTGGCGATCACCGCAAAGGCAAAGGAACTGCGTGCGCAGGGAAAGGATGTTGTAGGCTTCGGCGCAGGTGAGCCGGACTTTAATACACCGGAGAATATCTGTGATGCTGCAATTCAGGCAATTCATGATGGATTTACAAAATATACACCGGCTTCCGGAACAAATGAGCTCAAAGAAGCTGTTTCCAAGAAATTTAAGTCATTTAATGGTCTTGATTATGCACCGGATCAGATTGTGATCAGCAATGGTGGAAAGCATTCTCTGACCAATATTTTTACAGCACTGATCAATCCGGGAGATGAAGTGATCATTCCTGCACCATTTTGGCTCAGTTATCCGGAGATCGTTAAGTTGGCCGGCGGTGTACCGGTGATCGTAAAGACCACCAAGGAGCAGAGCTACAAGCTTCAGGCAGAGGATCTGAAGAAAGCCATTACCGATAAGACAAAGGCTGTTGTACTGAACACACCAAACAATCCTACCGGAATGCTTTATACGGAAGCAGAGCTTCGTGCTATCGCTGATGTAGTTGTTGAGAGCGACATTTATGTAGTTGCCGATGAGATGTATGAAAATCTTGTTTATGGCGATCAGAAGCATATCAGCATTGCCTCCTTTGGTAAGGAAATTTATGACAGAACCATTACCTGCAGCGGTCTGGCAAAGAGCTATGCCATGACAGGATGGAGAATTGGTTACACAGGATCATCCAAGGAGATCGCAAAGATGATGAGCAGTGTACAGAGTCATCAGACCTCCAATCCAAACTCTATCGCACAGAGAGCAGCCGTAGAGGCTCTGAACGGTCCACAGGATTCTGTGGCAAAGATGCATGCAGAATTTGACAAACGTCGTCAGTATATGTACAAGAGAATCTGTGAAATGCCTCATGTAAGCACTATTGAGCCGATGGGTGCATTCTATGTCTTCGTGGATGTCAGTGATGTTCTTGGAAAGGATTATAAGGGAACAAAGATCGAAGATACTTCTAAGATGGCAGAGATCCTGATCGAGGAGTATAATGTAGCAGTAGTTCCATGTGCTGATTTTGGATTTGCAGATCATATCCGTCTGTCATATGCAATCTCACTGGAGCAGATTGAGAAGGGACTGGATCGTATCGAGACTTTCCTGAAGGAATTGAAATAATTTATGAGAGAGATAAAAATGCCGGTGTTTATGAAGAATGCCGGGAATACAAAAGCACATAGTATGTGGGGAGAGATGGTAATCTTTATCCTGTTGTATGTGATATCTATTTTCGTAGAAGCCATGGCCATGGTGCCAGGGCTTCTCGTATATATAGTCAGTAGACCGGATGCGGCATCCTGGTTTGGACAGGCTGGAAGCTCAGGGTCGGCAGAGAGTTTATGGAGCGGCAGCATAGATATGGATAAATACAGTGCATTGCTGCAGGCACAGCCGGAATGGCTGATGATCTATACCCTGTTTGCGGAGATTCTGCTGATCGCACTGTATGCCGGATACTGCCGCCTGATTGAGAAAAGATCCTTTGCCACGATGGGATTTACGAAGGATCATATGTTTTCCCAATATGTGAAGGGGCTTTTGTGGGCAGTTGTTCTTCTTGGCGGGGCGTATCTGCTCTGCGCAGGAGCCGGGGCAGTGCACTTTGAAGGGGTGTCAGCCGGCATGATCCCTGGTTATATCGTGCTTTACTTTGTAGGATATATGATACAGGGGATGGCAGAGGAAGTGATTTGCAGGGGATATCTGCTGGTGTCTCTTTCGCGGAATCACTCCGTATGGTATTCTGTGATCATCAGCAGTGGCGTTTTTATGGCAATGCATATGAGCAACGATCATGTGACATTGCTTGCCTTTATTAATATTTTCCTGTGTGGACTGCTGTTTGGTCTGATCTTTGTAGAGCGGGGGAATATCTGGATGGTGGCAGCTCTTCATGCCGGATGGAATTTTCTGCAGAATAATCTCTTTGGAATACCGGTCAGTGGTATGACACAGGGAAACTCGGTCTTTACGACAACCTTTGTGGATGGAAGAAGTCTGATCAATGGTGGAGCCTTTGGATTTGAGGGCGGTATTGCGGTAACCGTGGTACTTGCTTTTGGCATTTATATCACGTATCGCCGTATGGACAGAAGGGGGATGCTGGTGGAACCGGAGGAGTATGGAAATCCGGATCAGACGGTGGCAGCAGTGGAACCAAAGCAGCCGGAGGAGACAGAAAATATTTCCGGTCCGTCAGGTTATCCGAAGAAAGAGGATGATTACACATCGATGCCTCTGAATCTGGATACGTTAAATCGTATTGAAACACAGAAACGTGAAGCGGGAATTGGGAAAGAGTCATCCGAAGAAACGGTAACATATCCGAGAAATACCGTATTTAATGCGGATTATTTCAGGGAAAAGGATGAGGAGTAAAATGTCATATCCGTTCATTAGATGGGGCAAATATCTTTTAACCTCCATATCATAATTTGGAATAATAAAGGGATATCGATGATAACATCGGTATCCCTGTTTTGTTATTATTACATCTGCCGAGAGCAAGCCCTCTGCAGATGGATTAATTGTCATGTTCACTTTTGCCTTCGCGCATGTTTTTGACGGCGGTGGAGAGCATCAACTTGATACGGTTCAACTGATTTACCTCGCTGGCACCCGGATCATAGTCAACGGCTACGATATTGGATTCCGGATACTGGCGGCGCAGCTCTTTGATAACGCCTTTACCTACCACATGGTTTGGCAGACAGCCAAACGGCTGGGTACATACAATATTTGGCACGCCGGAATGGATCAGCTCCAGCATCTCGCCGGTCAGGAACCAGCCCTCACCGGTCTGGTTTCCGCCGCTGACAATCGGTTCTGCATATTTTGCCAGCTTATTGATCCGTGTGGTTGGCTCAAAACGATTGCTGGCAGCCAGCGCGTCATTGGCAACCTTACGGTAATGTTCCAGATAGGAGATCAGGAAGTTGTTAATATGTGCAGAGGATTTCTTTTTGCCCAGGTATTCTGCCTTAAAGTTGGCATTATACAGGCTGTACATAAAGAAGTCCAAAAGGTCAGGACAAACGGCCTCTGCTCCCTCTGCTTCCAGAAGCTCTACCAGATAATTATTTGCCAGTGGAAGGAATTTTACGAGAATCTCTCCTACAATACCAACGCGAGGCTTTTGGATATCTTTCAGTGGAAGCTCATCAAATTCTTTAATGATCTGACGGATATTCTTCTTAAATTCTGATTTATTTCCGTTGCGGACAGCTCTCTGGGCAATGGCTCTCCATTTTTCGTGAAGGGCATTGGCGGAGCCCGGAACCGCTTCATACGGTCTTGTCTTATAAAGAACGCGCATAAATACGTCGCCGTAGATCAATGCCTGAATGGCACGGTGTGCCATCTTCAAGTTGATCTTTAATCCGGGGTTTTTCTCGATGCCGGCACTCATGGAAATAACCGGGATCTGTCCCATACCTGCCTTTTCCAGAGCACGTCTGATGAAACCGATATAATTGGTAGCACGGCATCCGCCACCGGTCTGGGTAATGATCAGTGCTACCTTATCCAGATCATATTCTCCGGATAACAGAGCCTCCATAAACTGACCGATGACGATCAGGGATGGATAGCAGGCGTCATTATTGACATATTTCAGACCGTAATCCACAGCAGCCGGTGTGCTAGGAAGGATCTTGAGTTTATAACCGCAGGATGCCAGTGCCGGTTCCAGAATGTCAAAATGAATTGGAGACATCTGTGGCACAAGAACCGTGTATTCCTTACGCATTTCCTCGGTAAAGATAACTCTGTGATGTGCGGTGTCCACATTCGGCTGTGGCTGTATATTCTTAGCGGCACGTTCCTTGACGGCTGCCAGCAGGGAACGGATACGGATCCTTGCCGCTCCCAGGTTATTCACCTCATCGATCTTTAATACGGTATAGATCTTGTTACGTTTCGTCAGAATATCGCTGACCTGATCTGTTGTTACCGCGTCCAGGCCACAGCCAAAGGAATTCAACTGAATTAAATCAAGATTTGACTGTGTGCTTACGAATGATGCTGCCTGATACAGACGGGAATGATACATCCACTGATCCATAACGATGGTTGGGCGGTCCACTTTGCCAAGGTGTGAGATACTGTCCTCCGTCAGCACGGCAACACCGTAGGAGGTGATCAGATCAGGAATACCGTGATTGATCTCCGGATCTGTATGATATGGACGTCCTGCCAGAACAATTCCGCGGCGGCCTGTTTCTTTCAGATACTGTAATACCTCCTCGCCCTTCTGCTCCATCTCTGTACGGACTGCCTGCATTTCCTTCCAGGCAGCAGCGGCGGCGTGACGGATCTCATCGGCAGAGATGCCGTTTTCCTCAGTGAAATACTCTACCAGACGCTTTGTGGCGATGGCTTCGCTTTCCAGAGAAAGGAATGGATTCTGGTATGTGATCTTGTCGTCCCGGAGCTCTTCAATGTTATTTTTGATATTTTCACCGTAGGAGGTGACGATCGGGCAGTTATAATGGTTATTGGCATCCTCTATCTCAGTACGCTCATAAGGAATACAAGGATAGAAGATATAATCAATACCCTGACGGATCAGCCAGGTCACATGACCGTGGGCAAGCTTTGCCGGATAACATTCGGATTCACTTGGAATGGATTCAATACCGAGCTCGTAGATCTTACGGTTGGATTCCGGTGAAACAACAACCCGGTATCCAAGCTCTGTAAAGAAGGTGAACCAGAATGGATAGTTTTCGTACATATTTAATACCCGCGGAATACCCACGGTGCCCCGGACAGCATGTTCCTCGTCGAGAGAAGTATAATGCTGGAAAAGACGTTTGTTTTTGTATTCAAAAAGGTTCGGGATATGATCCTTATTTTTCTCTTTACCCAGACCACGTTCACAGCGGTTTCCGGAAATAAACTGGCGGCCGCCGGTGAAACGGTTAATGGTGAGGAGACAATGGTTTGTACATCCCTTACATCTTGCCATGGAGGTCTCAAACTTCAGATCATTGATCTGGTCAATGGTAAGCATGGTTGTTTCCTGACCTTCATAATGGTTTCTGGCGATCAGTGCAGCACCAAAAGCTCCCATGATACCGGCAATGTCCGGGCGGACTGCCTTACAGCCGGAAATACGCTCAAAGCTTCGCAGTACCGCATCATTATAGAAGGTACCACCCTGCACTACGACCTTTTCACCGAGATCCTTCGGATCAGTCAGTTTAATCACTTTTAACAGGGCATTTTTAATCACAGAGTAAGCAAGACCGGCGGAGATATCCGCAACAGATGCGCCCTCCTTCTGTGCCTGCTTTACTTTGGAATTCATGAAAACGGTACATCGGGACCCCAGATCGATCGGGTTCTTTGCAAACAAAGCAATCTTCGCAAAATCTGCCACCTCATAATTCAGTGACTTTGCAAAGGTTTCAATAAAGGAACCGCATCCGGAGGAGCAGGCCTCATTTAACTGGACCTTATCCACGGATTGATTCTTGATCTTAATGCACTTCATATCCTGTCCGCCGATATCCAGAATACAGTCCACATCCGGCTCAAAGAAAGCTGCGGCATTATAGTGGGCAACAGTCTCAACCTCTCCCTCATCCAGCAGAAGGGCAGACTTTAAGAGAGCCTCGCCGTAACCGGTAGAGCAGGAACGTACGATCCGGGCGCCCTCCGGCATCATTTCATAAATCTCCTTGATGGATTTAATGGCAGTTTTTAACGGGCTGCCATTATTATTGCTATAGAAGGAATATAAAAGGCTTCCGTCTTCACCGATCACTGCCACCTTTGTGGTGGTGGAACCGGCATCAATACCCAGGAAGAGATCTCCCTGATAAGAAGCAAAGTCTCCCTTCTTGACATCATTTTCGGAATGTTTCTTTAAGAAGTCGTTATATTCTGCCTCGTCCTTAAATAAAGGCTCCAGACGGGCAACCTCAAATTCCATATCGATCTTTTTTGCTAAAACATCATTTAACTGGCTGAGAGATGACATGCATTCGTCAGTTTTTGCATTCATTGCAGCACCGGATGCCGCAAACAGATGAGAATGCTCCGGCGCAATGATCGCATCTCCGGAAAGGTTTAATGTACGGATAAAAGCCTGCTTTAACTCCGTGAGGAAATGCAAAGGACCTCCTAAAAATGCAACATTTCCACGGATCGGCTTACCACAGGCAAGACCACTGATGGTCTGATTGACCACTGCCTGAAAAATAGAAGCTGACAGGTCTTCCTTGGTAGCACCCTCGTTGATCAGAGGCTGGATATCTGTTTTGGCAAATACACCGCATCTGGCAGCGATTGGGTAAATGGATTTATAATTTTTGGCGTATTCATTCAGACCGGCGGCATCTGTCTTGAGCAGAGTTGCCATCTGGTCGATAAAGGAACCGGTACCACCGGCACAGATTCCGTTCATTCGCTGGTCAATACCACCGGTGAAATATATGATCTTTGCATCCTCGCCACCAAGCTCAATGGCAACGTCGGTGCGGGGAGCATAGTCCTTCAGGGATGTTGCTACAGCGACAACCTCCTGAACAAAGGGAACATTCATATGTTTGGAAAGTGTCAGACCACCGGAACCGGTAATGACTGGAGAAACCGGAAGATCTCCCAGCTCCTTTAACGCCTGTTTGACAATGGAAGCCAGTGTCTCCTGAATATTGGCATAATGACGCTGATAATCAGAAAATATGATCTCACCTTCAGGGTTTAAAATAGCAATCTTAACTGTAGTGGAACCGATATCGATTCCCAGTGTATGACATGGTAATTTCATAAGATATTTCCTTTCTTCCTTAGCTGTCCTTTATAATAGGAAAGTGCGATATCAAAAATATCGCCATATTTTCCTATTATATGACAAAAAAAATTTGATTGCAAGCAGTCTGTCACCAATAACATAAATTGGGAATATAATGAAAAAGGAAAGCATAGAAAGGTGCATGAAAATATGGAACATTGTAATGGCATTATGCATACAGTTAAATCGGGAGATACTCTGTATTCGATCAGCATGGAACATAAAGTGCCGCTGGCACTTGTGCTCCGTGCCAATCCTTATGTGGATGTGTATAATCTTCAGGTGGGGGAAACCATATGTGTGCCGGTAAAGGGAAATCCGCAGGGAGGGATGCCTCCTTATGGTGGAACCTGTGGCAAGTGGGAGGTAAGGGATGCTGTTCCCATGACAAAAGACAGGAATGAGGAAAAGGTCACGGAGGAAAACACAATGGAGAAGGAGACGGAGGAAATGCAGCCGGTAAATGAAATGGCAGAAAATGCATCGGAACAATCGGATAATATGGTGATGGAAGGAACTGCAATGCGAGAGGAGGAAACCGGAGAAAATGCATATGTGACAAAGGAAGGGGACAGTCTGGAGAAGATTCTTGGTGTGGATAAAATATTGCTGCAGCCTGGAATGACTATTTATCGACAAAAGTAGAATAATCTTCGGCTTGACAAAGAAAACACGTATCAATAGAATAGATGGTATTGGGATGTGTATTTCCAATACCATAATTTATTGCAGAGAAATTCTTATAAAACAGTACCTGCAGGGCATTCAGGGGAAGAAACTGCAGGGATGGGAGGACTATGAATCAATTACTAAATAAACTGGAGAGGAAATATGGAAAATATGCAGTACCGGATCTGATCAAGTATGTGATTGTACTTTATTGTGCCGGAGCGGCATTGGGATTGATCAATGAAAATATTTATTATAATTATCTTTCATTAAATATAGAAGCGGTTCTTCATGGACAGGTATGGAGACTGGTGACTTACCTGATCGAACCGTATGGATTTAATCCGGGCATGGGATTTGTGATAAGCATTCTGTTTTTTGCAATACAGGTGAATCTGTTCTTTTTGTTTGGCCGGTCGCTGGAACGGGCCTGGGGAACATTCCGGTTTAATATGTATTTTATCAGTGGATGGCTGTTAAACATTGTGGCGGCTTTCATTTTATACGGGACGCTTCATTCCACATATTATATGTCCGGCTTTCAGTATATTTACTGGTCTATGTTTTTTGCTTTTGCAGCAGAGAATCCCAATATGGAATTTTTATTTTGGTTTGTGCTTCCGATCAAGGTGAAATGGCTTGCGATATTAGATGCGGCATATCTGCTTTACAATGTATTTGAGAATATTATATCCGGTCTGTCTTATCTGAGCAGAGGTGGAAGTCCGGCAACGGCAGGTATTTATTTTAGTGTGGCACTGGCAATCGTTGTGGCGATGGGCAATTTTCTGATATACTTTTTATCAAGTCGTGACTATCGCAGAATATCACCCGCCGATATAAAACGCCGGAGACATTTCCGGAAGCAGGTAAAGGAGGCGGGCAGACAGAATGGTGGAGCCAGACACCGGTGTGCCGTTTGCGGCAGAACAGAACTGGATGACGAGAATCTGGATTTTCGCTTCTGTTCGAAATGCGAGGGAAATTACGAATATTGTTCGGATCACTTGTTTACTCATCAACATGTAAAAAAGCATGCTGATATAAATTGATAAAGGAGAAAAACTATGGGGATGATGAATGCAGTAGCGGTCTTAGGGGTTATTATCATGATTGTGATGTATATTCCGATCAACAGATTCCTTCGGGACCGTAAGATGTTTGTGGAACAGAGTGGCGCAGAGATGCGTTCCCGAAACCGAAAAAATAAAGGGAAAAATAAGACGAAAACAAGAGTGTCTGTTGCCAGTCCTGTGACCTCGCAGGATCGGGCGATTGGCCTGACAGTATTTGTGGCGGCAATGATCGCTGCTTTTATTGTGCGTGTGGTCATGGGAGGAATATATCATGGACATGAGTACGATATGAATTGTTTTATTGCCTGGGCTGACATGGCTTATAAAGATGGACTTTCCAATTTTTATATCTCGGAAGCTTTTACGGACTATCCACCGGGGTATATTTATATACTGTATGTGATCGGACGGCTGAGAGATGTATTTCACATTGCATGGAATTCTGTGACGAGTGATATATTGACAAAGATGCCGGCGATGTTGGCAGATCTGGGAACAGGATATCTGATCTATCGTGTTGCGTCCAAAAAGTTCAGAGAGCTTGGAGCGGCATTTTTAAGCATGCTGTATTTATTTTGCCCATTAGTGATTTTGGACAGTGCGGTGTGGGGACAGACAGATTCTGTTTTTACCTTTTTTGTGGTATTGATGTGTTATCTGGTCAGTGAGAAAAAGCTGATTCCGTCGTATTATGTATTTGCAATCGCCATTTTGATCAAACCACAGTCGTTGATCTTTACACCGGTTTTGATCTACGGAATTATAGATCAGGTCTTTTTAGAAAATTTTGAATGGAAGAAATTTTCTAAAAATCTGTTTTTGGGTCTTTTAGCCATAGCAATGATTGGTTTATTGATGGTGCCATTTCATTTTAAGGAGGCATTGGCTCAATATCAAGATACACTTTCTTCCTATCCGTATGCTTCAGTAAATGCTTACAATATATGGTCTGTGCTTGGATTAAACTGGGGAGCGCAGGATACGATCCGTTTTGGTCTTTCCTGCCAGACATGGGGAAAGATTGCCATTGTTCTTATTGTGGCGGCATCCGCATTCATTAATTTCCGATGCAAAAAAACGACGGGAAAATATTATTATATTGGAGCATTTATTATTGCGAGTGTGTTTACGCTTTCCGTGCGTATGCATGAGAGATATATCTTCCCGGTAGCAGCCTTTCTTCTCTTAGCTTATGCAGCGCGGCCGGTCAAAGAGGTTTTCCTGCTGTATGTGGGGTATTGTTGTACAAGCTATTATAATGTGGCGTATGTATTAAAATATTCCAATGTGGAGGGATATGATGCGAATTCCCAGCTTATTATGGGATTTTCATTGGCTACATTAGTCGTATTTGGTTACTTGATCTACGTTACAGTCAAACATTT
Organism: Jutongia sp.; assembly: GCA_050873905.1. GTDB lineage: Bacteria > Bacillota > Clostridia > Lachnospirales > Lachnospiraceae > Jutongia. Next base: position 14,412 of record JBNMJP010000018.1, read on the forward strand.
TAGTCATGAGGAAACCGAACAGGAACGGCAGGCTATTTTGACAGCCAATTCGAAAGCGGCCGGCTTTTCTTTACGGCGCAGGGAGAAGAAAACACCTCAGGAAAAATCAGTGATCCGCCCCTCTTCCAAATTGGCGCGGATGACAAAACAGGATTATATTGCTATGCTCATTATCACACTGGTATATGGAGTCATCGCATTTGTACATCTGGGAAATCTTACTGCGCCGGAGACGGAATATTCCGTTGTGAAGCAGGGAGCTGTTGTGGCGGATTTTGGACAGGATGTGAGCCTTGGAAAGATGGCAGAGTATCTGGGATATCAAAACAATCCTAAGTATCTCGTGGATTATTCTTCCGATGGCACAAACTGGAACGGATTATATGGGGCAGAGAATCCATGGGATGCGGGCTCAGTATTTTGCTGGAATTATACAGACCTTAACATTACCGCCCGTTATGTGCGGATATCTCCTGCGGCAGACAATACGAATGACAGTATCATGGAGCTGGTATTTACAGATACGGAAGGAAATGTGGTCACACCGGTGAATGCATCGGATTATTCGACCCTTTTTGATGAGCAGGATCTGTATGCTTCGAGAGCAACCAATCTGAACGGTACATATTTTGACGAGATCTATCATGGCAGAACAGCCTATGAGATGATCCACAAATTGTATTGTTATGAAAACACGCATCCACCACTGGGCAAGGAATTGATCGCAGTCGGTGTATTGATCTTTGGTATGTGTCCGTTCGGCTGGAGATTTATGGGTACTCTTTTTGGTGTTTTAATGGTGCCGATCATTTATAATTTCTCCAAGAAGTTTTTTAAGGAGACATGGATCAGTATTGTAACTACGATACTCTTCACGTTTGACTTTATGCACTTTGTCCAAACGCGAATCTCCACGATTGATGTATATGTCACCTTGTTTATTATGCTTTCTTATTTCTTTATGTACTGTTATACAAGGTTGAGCTTTTATGATACCAAACTGTCTAAGACGTTGATCCCGTTGGGACTTTGTGGATTTTCCATGGGACTCAGCTGGGCTTCCAAGTGGACCGGTATCTATTCGGCAATTGGTCTTGCGATTATCTTCTTTGCACAGATGATCCGGCGTTTCCGGGAATATATCTATGCAGCGAAGCATCCGGAAGGTGGGACTGGAGAAATTTCGCACCAATATATTGTGAAGAATTTTCACAAGAAATTAATTATTACATTATTGTGGTGCTGTGTATTCTTTATTGTGGTTCCTGCCGTGATTTATGTATTGTCGTATATTCCGTTTAATGATGGTACAGACAGAAATCTGATCCAGAAGGTGATTGAAGCACAGAAGACAATGTACAATTATCATAGCCATCTGGATGCACCCCACCCATATGGTTCCAAGTGGTATCAGTGGCCGATCATGTACCGTCCAATCTGGTATTATTCCGGAGTTGTATCGGATACGGTCAGAGAAGGTATCAGTGCATTTGGTAATCCACTGGTATGGTGGGCCGGTATTCCGGCATTTGTCTTTATGCTGTATCGGATGTTTGTGAAGAAAGACAGAAAAGCAGCCTTTTTAAGTGTTGGTTATCTTTCTCAGTATGCACCTTGGTTTAAGGTTACACGAGTGGTATTTATCTATCACTATTTTCCAAGTGTACCATTTGTGACAGTAATGGTTGGCTACAGTATGTACCTGATCGTAAAGAAGCATCCAAAGGTGAAGAAGTTTGCATATGTGTATGTAGCCCTTGCGGTTGGTCTGTTTGCAATGTTTTATCCGGTGTTGAGTGGAACACCGACGACGATACATTATGTGACCACATATTTGAAGTGGTTTGAAAACTGGGTATTATTGCAGACCTGGTAAAATAAATGAAAGACCAATGGGATTCATTGGTCATGCCACCGGAAAGGGTGGTGGAATGGAGTTTTAATATGAGTACAAAAATACGGGAAAGCGTAAAAAAAATATCCCATGGAACAGATCTGGAAAAAGCTTTGCCAGAGTATTTAGAGGAAGCCATGGATATTCATGACAGTCATGCAAGGCTGAAATTCATGATGGAATATTATGTATTTTATGAGATGATCTCAGAAGGGATCAATCCATACATTGATTCTGCAAAAGATATTGCGGATGCACTGCATCAGGCAGTGCGTGTGTTGATGGATCCGGTGAAGTTTGATGAGACAGAACGTAAAAAGCAGGGAGAGGTGCTGTTAGATCTTCGTCAGCAGGTTACAGACCGCATGCAGGTGCTTACGGCATACGTAGACCGCTTTGTAATCTATGAATATATTTTAAACCGGATCCAGTACCGCTTTGAGGATCAGGAAGTGATTGCAGAGGACAGTGTTTTTGCACAGGAGGTATTGAATTTTATCTTCTCCACGAAGGACAATATGGCGATCAACGATAATATTCGTATGGTGATCGGCCAGCTGCCGGTGCGTATGACCAGAAGTCATTATTTTGATCTGATCCGGGAGAGTATATCGGTATATAAAGGATCTGACCGTAGTGCTCTGGAGGGACATTTGTATATGTTCCGGACCAATGCGATGCTGTATCATACGGATGACATGGAGAAGTACTTTACAGAGTTTGTTCCGGTCATGAAGGAGTTTGATGCGCTGGATTACGAAAAGATGACGGGAGAGATGTATCAGATCTATGCGGAAAAGCTGAGAGTCAATGCTTCTAAGTTAAACGATATATCTGATCTCTACATGCTGATCCAGAAGCTGATCAACGGAGCATATTCCATGTATTTGACAAATGGTGGTGTGAAGGCTGCGGATAAGATTCCGGCAGCACAGCTTGTGATCCGTGGAGTGAATGATCTGTTTTTGCATCAGGACAGCGATATCTGGGGAGAAGAGCCGGTCCCGGAGACCGAGGAAGAAAAGCTGTATCAGCTGGGGGAGCATTTTCCGGAGATTGAAGGACTGCAGGAGCGTATTTATGAGTCCATGAATACAGCAGATGCTGTTCTTGAGGAAACTATGAAAACCCAGAAGGAAATGATTATCCGGCTTGGACTGGAGTCTTCTTTTCAGGCCTTACAGCAGTTAGTACAGCTTTCCTCCTGCAGTGATTTTGTGGAGCTGGAATGGAAGGACGAGGAAGAAAAGGTGACACCGGAGGCGGCTGAGAAAGCAGCGGAAGAACTGGTTTTGGAGCTGAAGCAGGCTTTTCAGGGACGATCCCGTCTGGTACGCCGTGCGATCATGGCAAATACATTGGAAAAGATTCCGGTTTTCTTCTCTACACCTCAGGAGGTGGCTGATTATATCAGCCAGTCGTTAAGTCTGTGTGATGATGAAGCAGAGAAATACGCATCAAAGCAGTTGATCCAGGAAATGATGGGATAAATCCTGCAGAAAGGGTGAGAAGTATGCTGCATTGGAGTTCGAAAATGTATCTGGATGCAGATCTGGCATCGAAAAAGAAACACTATCAGAAACTTCTCGAAAAAAATAAGCGGACCAGACCGTTGTATTGTATTACATTGCCGGTGAATGGGAAAAATATGATGGAGATATATTCTTCTGCAGAGTTGTGGTTCCGCTGGTATCAGAAACGGGATCTTACGGTAATTGGTCTGGCAGGAAGCCGGGAAAAGGCAGAACGTCTGGCTGCACAGATTTGTCTCGATACGGTCTGCAGAGAAGGAGATATCGCCCCCGGGATCGTTCGTGAGTATTTTCAGGATGCCATAAAATAAATGG
>JBNMJP010000019.1:0-17472 GCA_050873905.1 Jutongia sp.
AATTGCACTGGCAAGCTCATCATGCTCTGCCTGTGATAAAAGATCTGCTGCCACATATCTTGGATTTGCTGTCTCATCAGCCAGTACAAGGATCTCGCTTGGTCCGGCAATGGAATCAATACTGACGTGGCCATATACGGTTCTCTTGGCAAGTGCCACAAAGATATTGCCCGGTCCCACGATCTTGTCCACCTTGCGGATACTCTCTGTGCCGTATGCCAGAGCAGCGATCGCCTGGGCGCCGCCTACCTTGTAAATCTCATCCACACCTGCCTCATTTGCGGCAACCAGTGTCACAGGATATACCTTTCCGTCCTTTCCCGGAGGTGTTGTCATCACAATGCGGTCCACACCCGCAACCTTTGCCGGCATAACATTCATCAAGACAGAAGAAGGATATACTGCCTTTCCGCCCGGTACATAAACGCCGACTCTCTCAAGAGGTGTGATCTTCTGTCCCAGCAGAGTGCCGTCCGGCTTGCTGTCAAACCAGCTATAGCGTACCTGCTTCTCGTGATAGGAACGGATATTGACCAGAGCTTTGCGGATCACATCGATCAGCTCCTGATCCACCTGCTCATATGCCTCGTCAATCTCCTCCTGTGTCACACGGATCGTCTCCGGCGTGATGGTCACACCGTCAAACTTCTCGGTATACTCAAAGAGTGCCTTGTCTTTTCTGTCTTTTACTGCATTTAAGATCTCGTCCACCGCATCCTGATACTTTCCATACTGGTTTGGACTTCTCTTCAGCATATTCTCCAAAATGTTGTTCTTTTCTTTCTCTGTTAATGTAACGATCCGCATGGTATTTCCTCCTTTGCTCTATGTACCGCTTTTATTTTACATCTTTCAATCCACAAATTTGCTATTTGAAAAATCTTGCGCATATGGATTTTTCAAATTATTCCTGATTTGCAGAAACAATCTTTTTCAGATCCTTGACGAGCTTTGTGATCCGCTCGTGCTCCATCTTCATGCTCACCTCATTGACAACCACTCTCGCAGACAGCGGGCAGATCTCCTCCAGCACCTTGAGACCGTTTTCCTTCAATGTGGAACCTGTCTCAACAATATCCACGATCACCTCAGAAAGTCCTACGATCGGTGCCAGCTCCACAGATCCGTTGAGCTTAATGATCTCTACGGTCTGATGCTTTGTATTATAAAAATAGTCTTTTGCAATCCGTGGGTATTTGCTTGCCACCCGGATCAAAGAGCCGTCATTCAGCTTTTCTCTGGCACTTTCCGGTCCCGCCACACACATTCTGCACTTTCCTACATTCAGGTCAAGCACCTCATAAAGCTTGCGTCCCGCCTCCAGGATCGTATCCTTACCAACGACACCGATATCGGCTGCGCCCATCTCCACATAGGTGGGAACATCGGTTGCTTTGGAAAGGAAAAAGCGGTAACCTAACTCCTCGTTGACAAAGATCAGCTTTCTTGTCTTTTCATCCTTCATTTCCTCACAGGTAATGCCAATCTGCTCCAAAAGGCTTAATGTGTGCTTTGCAAGTCTTCCCTTTGCAAGGGCAAATGTTATATATCTTCTCATCTCTTCACTCCGTTCTTTTGCTATGTTTGGTCAACCGGCTTCTTAAATCGTATCTGCCTGCACCAGGATCACATCGTCTGCTCCGATTCTGTCCGCATATTCCTGATACTGCTTAAGGTCTCTGCCGGAGGATTTCCGGATCAGCTGAACGACTTTGCCGCTTCCCCGGAGCTTTGCCGCCAGATGATGTGCTTTCTCCCGGTACTGTGCCGGATAAACCACCAGAGTACCGCCTGAATTCTCCTTTTTCAGAAGCTGCTGCCGCTCCAGAGCTAACATTAACTGGTCCACGATAATAACTGCTCCGATTGCCGGTGCATCCTTGCCAAACTGGGCCACCAGACCATCATAACGTCCGCCGCTCGCCAGTGCCTCACCATTTCCGTATGTATACGCCCGGAAGATCACGCCCGTATAATAGCTGTAATTACTCAGCATACTCAGATCCACCGTAATGTACTGCTGATAACCGTACATTGCCACGATCTGCTCTACTTTCTTTAAGCGGTCCAATGCTTTTAATACACGCTCATTATCCGTTCTTTCCTTAACAAAGGCCTCTGATTCTGCAAAGCTTCCCTGAAGCTCCGACAGACTGACAAAAATTTCCTTTAACGGCTTTGCCACCGTCAGACGGTCCAGAAGCTCCTCCACACCAAAGAAATTCTTACTTTCGATCAGTGTGAACAGCTCCTCTGCCTCCGCAGCGGAAAATCCGGCTTCTTCCACCAGACCCCGCAGCAGATCAGCATGACCGATCTCCAGCTGAAACTCCTGTAATCCGCTCTTTAACAGACATTCAATCGTAAGCACCACCATCTCTGCATCCGCATCAGAGCTGGTATCATTAAAAAGCTCCGCTCCAAGCTGGGTTACCTCCTGAAGCTTTCCCTTGTAAGGTGTGGTGTTTACAAAGGTGTTCCCCATATAGCACAGACGGATCGGCATTTCTTCCTCTCTGTCATACTTTGATACACAGCGCGCAATTGCCGGTGTGATATCCGGCCGGAGTACAAGGGTGTTATTTCCCCGGTCAAAAAACTTAAACATTGCCTGGGACTGTACAGAACCCTTTTCCTTACTAAATATATCGAAATATTCAAAGGTTGGTGTCTGGATATCATGAAATCCATAGGAGATCATAACCTGATGAAGCTCCTGCTGTATCTTCAAACGGCTGGCGCATTCTGCACCATAAATATCCCGGACACCGCCGGGTGTATGCAATAGTTCCTGACCAAAATTCTGTTCTGACATGCTCTCCTCTTTTCTGCACACCTGTATCATGTGCGGTATTGATATTTCAGATGACCTGATTTCTCTGCCTTTTATTATTGCAGTATTTTTGTAATTAGTAAAGACTGGTTGGATTTTCCAGCTTTGGATCATATCCCTTTTCCTTCAATGCATCCACGATCTGCTGCTTGTGCTCGTGGCCAAATGCCTCTAATGTGATCTTTAACTCTACTGCGGCATTCCGGTTGATGCTGACAAACTGGTTATGCTCCAGACGGATGACATTTCCCTTAAGCTGCGCAATGACATTTGCCACATTGACCAGCTCACCCGGACGATCCGGAAGCTGTACGGACACGGTAAATACACGGCCTCTCTCGATCAGTCCATGCTGTACCACTGAGGACATGGTAATGATATCCATGTTACCGCCACTAAGGATAGACACAACTCTCTTGTCCTTGCAGTTTAAGTGCTTCAATGCTGCAACTGTTAAAAGACCGGAATTTTCCACAACCATCTTGTGATTTTCCACGACATCCAGGAAGTTTACGATAAGCTCCTCATCCTCTACGGTAATGATATCATCCAGATTCTTCTGGATATACGGAAATACAATGTCTCCCGGTGTCTTTACGGCAGTACCGTCCGCAATGGTCACGGCACTTGGCAGGGAAACAACCTTTCCTGCCTTCAGGGATGCCTTCATGCAGGCTGCATTGGCCGGCTCCACACCGATAACCTGAATGTTCGGATTCAGCATTTTAGCCAGAGTGGATACTCCGGCAGCCAGTCCGCCGCCACCGATCGGCACAAGAATGATATCCACGGTCGGCAGCTCCTTAAAGATTTCCATTGCAATGGAGCCCTGTCCCGTTGCCACCGCCAGATCGTTAAACGGATGCACAAATGTCATTTTGCGCTCCTCTGCAATCTCCAGTGCCTTCTGATAAGACTCATCATAAACGCCGCCATACAGCACAACCTCTGCACCGTAGCTTCTGGTACGGTTTACCTTGATCAGAGGGGTTGTGGTAGGCATAACGATCACTGCCTTTGTACCAAACAGCTTTGCCGCATTGGCAACACCCTGCGCATGATTGCCCGCAGATGCTGTGATCAGTCCATGTGCCAGCTCCTCCTCGGTCAATGTGCTTGCCTTATAGTAAGCACCTCTTACCTTATATGCTCCTGTATTCTGCAGATTCTCCGGCTTTAAATATACCTTATTGCCGGACATTTCCGAAAAGTAATCGCTATAGATCAGATTCGTGGGAAGCGTAACCTCTTTTACCTTTTCTGCTGCCTCCTCAAAACTTTCCAATGTCATCATATGAATCACCATGCCTTTCTTATCTTTTCTGCCATCCTTTCTGACCGTCATATATTATGATACAGGACGACTCCTGCTTATTCCTCCTCATCCCCATCCTGCGTCTCAAACAGGGCATCCACAAACTTGTCCGCATCGAACTTCTGCAGATCGTCGATCTGCTCTCCGATCCCGATATATTTCACCGGAATATTCATCTCCGACTGAATGGCGATCGCAATACCGCCTCTGGCCGTTCCATCCAGCTTTGTCAGCACGATTCCGGAAATATCCGCAACCTCCGCAAACTGCTTTGCCTGTACCAACGCATTCTGTCCTGTAGTTCCATCCAATACGATCAGAGTCTCCCGGTATGCCTCCGGAAACTCCCGCTCAATAATACGGTTGATCTTGCGAAGCTCCTCCATCAGGTTCTTTTTATTGTGAAGCCGTCCTGCCGTATCACAGATCAGCACGTCTGCCTTTCTCGCCTTTGCGGCATTGACCGCATCAAAAACAACAGAAGCAGGATCTCCGCCCTCCTGTCCGGCAATGATCTCCACACCGGCACGGTTAGACCACTCCGTCAGCTGCTCAATGGCTGCCGCACGGAAGGTATCTGCCGCCGCCAGGATCACCTTTTTGCCCTGGGCCTTTAACTGACCGGCCAGCTTTCCGACAGAAGTCGTCTTTCCCACACCATTGACACCGATCATCAATACTACAGATGTCTTATGCTCAAACTCATATGCCGTCTCGTCCACCTGCATCTGCTGCTTTATGGTGTCCATCAGAAGCTTTCTGCATACGGAAACCTCTTTGATCTTCTGCTCCTTTACCTTTTCCTTAAGATCCTCAATAATCCTGTCGGTGGTGTTCACACCAATATCCGCCATGATCAGGATCTCCTCCAGCTCCTCATAAAAATCATCATCAATCTCAGAGAAACCGCTGAAAAGAGAATCGATTCCTGATACAAAATTGTCTCTGGTCTTTGTCAGACCACTTTTTAATCTGTCGAAAAATCCCATAACTGCTCCATTTCCCGCATAATGCGATATATATAATCTGTCCTGCGATGCAGACCATATCCTCACCTGTATCCAGCCAGACCCGGCCGGATATCAAGCCACGAGTCCATTAGTTTACAACATCCTTCTCATCCAGAAGATTTACGGATACCAGTGTAGAAACGCCCTTCTCCTGCATGGTGATACCATACAGAATATCTGCCGCATTCATCGTGCCTCGACGATGGGTGATCACAATAAACTGGGTGTCCTTCGTCAGCTTATGAAGATACTGGGCATAACGGTCTACGTTGGAATCGTCCAGTGCCGCCTCGATCTCGTCCAGCAGACAGAACGGGGAAGGCTTCAGACTCTGAATTGCAAATAACAGTGCAATAGCCGTCAGTGCCTTCTCTCCACCGGAAAGCTGCATCATATTCTGAAGCTTTTTTCCCGGTGGCTGTGCAACGATCTTGATGCCTGCCGTCAAGATATCTTCCTCTTCCAGAAGCTCCAGCGTACCACGGCCTCCACCGAAAAGCTCCTTAAATACCTTGTCAAAACGTTCCCGGATCTCGGCAAACTGCTCGGCAAACTGCTTTCGCATGGACTCGTCCAGCTCACTGATGATTCCCTCCAACACGCCAGCCGCCTTGATCAGATCGTCATGCTGCGTCTTTAACTGGGTGTAACGCTCCAGCACATCCTGATACTGTTCGATGGCATTGACATTGACATCTCCCAATGCCTTGATCCTGGATTTTAAGGAACCGATCTCCTGCTTCATCTGCGGCATGGAAAGCTCCGTGTTTGTCCGAAGCTCCTCTGCCCCATGATAAGTCAGCTCGTACTGCTCCCACATATATGTAGTCCGTGAGTTGATCCGCTCCTCCATTTTTTCTTTCTGGTTGTTCAGACGGAAACACTCTTTATCCAGCTCATTGATCTTGTCGGAAAGACCTTCTCTCTTATCAATGAAGTCTTTATGCTGTCTGGAAAGCTCGTCCTTCTGCTCCGTCTCCTGACGGATCGTTTCCTCCAGCTCTGCAATCTCTCCCGCCGTATCCTCGATCTGCTGCTTTGCCTTCTCGATCTCCTGCTGTTTTTCCTGCATAAGATCCTCTGCCTGTCTGCTGTCGGATTGAATTCCGTCAAGCTCTGATGTCAGCTGTTTCAGCGTCTCATTGATACGGGCAATATTCTGAGCCACGAATTCATTGCTCTGAATCTCCGTGGAGATTTTAAGAGTATACTCGTTATTCTTCTCCGTAAGCTCCTTTTCCTCCTCACGAAGTTTCTCCAGGCGATGGTTCAGCTCCTCCAGATATGTCTCATTCTCCTTGCTGCGGCTCTCACTGTCGCTGATGCTCGCTTTCAGATCATCTAACTGCTTCTGAAGCTCTGCTTTCGTACTCTCGATTCCCTGGCTGTCCAGACGGATCTGCTCCAGCTCATTCTGGTTCTGCAGGAAATCTCCCCTTGCTCTATCGTAATTGATCTTGGCTGTATTTTGCTGCAGGATCAGCTCCTGACGAATGCTGCGATTCTTTTCGATGGCCTTCTGCTGCTCCTCGGCCTCTTTGCGTCCTTCCTCCTGCTCCCGCAGGATACCGCGCATTCTCTCTCTCTGCGCCTCCACTTCCTTTTCGAGATTTTCCATCTCACGGTGGCGTCCCAGCAGATTATTGTTGTTTTTATAAGCTCCACCGGACATGGAACCGCCCGGATTTAAAAGCTCTCCCTCCTTCGTCACGATCCGAAGGGAATGTTTATACTTTCTGGCAAGAGCAATGGCATTGTCAATATGATCTACCACCACAAATCTGCCCAGAAGATATTCGATCAACTGATCGAACTTCGCATCCGCATGTACCAGAGAAGAACCAAAGCCTACAACCCCAGGCTCTCTCAATATATTCTGTGTCTGATTTACACCACGACCGGATATATTGGTCAACGGAAGGAAGGTGGCACGACCGTAGCGGTTCTTTTTTAACAGTGCGATCATCGCTTTGGCAGTCTGTTCATTGTCTGTGACAATGTTCTGGATACTGCCGCCAAGTGCCGTCTCGATCGCGATCTCATAATCCTTCTCCACCCGGATAATGTCAGCAACAACACCAATGATGCCCGGATTATGCTCCTTCTGCTCCATCACACGGCGGATACTCTGTCCAAAGCCCTCATAACGCTCCGTCATATTCTTCAGGGAATTGAGACGGGAGTTTGCCATATGAAACTTCTGCTGGGTATCCCGATGCTCTTTTTCCAGCTCCTGACTCCGCTCGGAAAGACGCTTTAATGCATTGCGTATCTCCGCATTGTTGGCATCCATTCCTTCGATCTTGTCCGAAATATCGGACAGGATCGCTTTTTGCTGCTCCATGGTTTCCTGCAGGCCTGCCGCTTCGGATTTATTTTTCAAAACCTTCCGGGTCATTTCTGCACGTTTTACATTGATCTGTTCCAGCTGCGTTTCATATTTCTGCTGCTCTGTTTTGATCTCTGTAGTCTGGCTCATTGCCATCAGAATATCATTGTTGCGGTCTGCAATCTCTTTCTCCGTGGATGCGATCTGTCCGGAGGTCTGTGCAAGACGTTCCTTCATTTCATCCTGCTCTTTGCGGATCCCGGCAAGGCGCTCGTCAAAGGCATCCTGCTTTTCCTGATATCCTGCCTTTTCTTCCTTCGCCTGATCCATGGATTTTTGCAGATTTTCCAGACGCTCTTTATAATGCTCCTCATTCTGGCCGGCACTCCGGATCTGCTCCTGAAGCACCCGGACATTACCTTCCTGCTCATTTAAGGATACTCTGGAATTGGTCAGACGCTCCTTATGCTCCTCCAGACTCTGGTTGTGCTTTTCCAGCACCTCCTCAACCTGTGCATATTCCGCCTTTGTCTCTTCAAAATCCTTTTTGGCCTGCTCCAGATCACCGGAAGCAATGTCCTGTTTCTTGGACACCTCTTCCATTTCCGTATGAATCTGATCATACTCCATCAAAAAGATATTGACATCCAGATTACGAAGCTCATCACGATAGATCAGATATTCATGTGCCTTCTCCGACTGCTTCTCCAGCGGTCCTACCTGTTTTTCCAGCTCCGACAGAATATCCTCGATACGGACCATATTCTGCTGCTCCTCTGCCAGGTTTTTCTCTGCCGCAGCCTTTCTCTTTTTGAACTTCACAATACCGGCAGCCTCGTCAAAAAGCTCACGCCTTTCCTCCGGCTTACCGCTGAGGATCTTGTCGATCTGTCCCTGTCCGATAATGGAGTAGCCCTCCTTACCAATACCGGTATCAAACAACAGCTCCTGAATGTCACGCAGACGGCAGGATGCGCCATTTAAGAGATACTCGCTCTCGCCGGAACGATACACTCTTCTGGCAATGGTGACTTCCTCATACGGTACATTGAGCTTATGATCCTCGTTGCTGATGGTAATGGCTACATAGGCATATCCCAGAGGCTTACGAAGCTCCGTTCCCGCAAAGATGATATCCTCCATCTTGGCTCCACGAAGCTGCTTGGCACTCTGCTCACCCAGTACCCACCGCACGGCATCGGCAACATTGCTCTTTCCACTTCCGTTAGGTCCTACAATCGCCGTAATACCATTATGAAATTCAAATAACAATTTATTGGCAAATGATTTAAAACCATGCACTTCCAGACTTTTTAAATACATCTATGTTCTCCCTGTGACTATTGGCGTCCGTCCGCCTCTCTTTTTAAGATCAGTATGGCCTCATAGGCCGCAGACTGCTCTGCTTTCTTTTTTGTCTGACCTGTCCCGGTGGATATCTGTCTTCCATTGACAAATACGGCAGCCTGATATTCCTTATGATGATCCGGTCCGCTCTCCCCGATCAGTTTATATTCCAGCGTATCACCCTCATGGCGCTGGACGATCTCCTGCAGAAATGTCTTACTGTCATAAAAGAGTTTTTTATTATCTATATCCTTCAGAATATGCTCCTCGATATATCGTTTGGCCGGCTCAAAACCGCCGTCCATATAGACAGCTCCGATCGTCGCTTCCAGCGCATCCGACAGCACCGAATCTCTCTGTCTGCCGCCGGTAAGCTCCTCGCCCTTTCCCAGACGCAGATAATCCCCCAGATGAATCTCTCTGGCGCAAAGTGCCAACGTCGGCTCACAGACATAGCTTGCTCTGGTCTTGGTCATCTCTCCCTCCGGCATGTCCGGATGGTTGCGGAAAATAAACTCACTGGATACCAGCTCCAGTACAGCATCTCCCAGAAACTCCAGTCTCTCATTGCACTGTGTCTTTTTCATTTTCTTTTCATTGGAGTATGAGCTGTGGGTCAATGCCGTTGCCAACAATGACTTGTCCTTAAAAATATACCCTGCTTCCTTCTCAAACTCCTCCATCTCTTTTGATCTCATAACGATGAACCCTTTCCTGTAATTCCTCTGCCTGTCTGTAAATATTCCCAAAGCTCTCCCACAGTATTCCACCGCAGAAGCTCCTGCTCCTCTACGATCACACCAAAAACAGCCTCTACTCCCATCAGTATCTGGAAAAGAGTCAGGGAATCCGCTCCGTAGTCCCTTACAAAGGACTTTTCCTTGCGGATCTGCTCCGGTTCCACCTCTAATATTTCCGCCAAAAGCTTCTGCAGCTTTTCATATTCCATATTCATCACCATCTCATCTAAATTTATGGAAAGTATCAGATGATCTCCTGTCTGTTGTCCTGATATATCCACCGGATCATATACGGATTAATCTAATTTAAGATTCTCTTTGATTCGGTCATTAATCCCCTCTTCACTAAAGGAAATACACTGAAGGATCGCTGTCTTGATCTCCACCTCGCTAGAGCTTCCATGAGCCTTTACCACAAGACCTTTCAGTCCCAGAAGAGGTGCTCCGCCGTGCTCTGAGGCATCAAATGCTTTTAATGTCTTCTTCAATGCCGGTTTGATCAGAAGGGCGCCGATCTTGCTGCGAAGAGAACTCATGAGTCCCTCCTTTACCTTGTGCAGCAATGCAGAACCAAGTCCCTCATACAGCTTCAGGATCACATTTCCCACGAACGCTTCACAGACGATAACATCTGCTCCACCCTTCGGAATATCTCTCGCCTCAATACTTCCGATAAAATTGATATCATCACATTCCTTTAATAAAGGATATGTTTCTTTTACAAGAGCATTCCCCTTTTCTTCCTCTGCTCCGATATTTACAATGGCGACACGGGGATTCTTGATCCCAACGATATTCTCCATATAGATGGAACCCATTTTTGCGAACTGTACCAGATGAGACGGTCTTGCATCTACATTGGCACCACAGTCGATCAACAGAGAAACTCCGTCGGTTGTCGGAATCAACGGTGCCAGAGGAGCTCTCTCTACGCCACGGATCCTGCCCACTACAAGCTGTCCGCCTACCAGGATCGCACCGGTGCTGCCGGCGGATACAAAAGCATCTGCCTCTCCCTTTTTCACAAGCTTCATACCTACCACAATGGAGGAATCCTTCTTTTTGCGGATTGCCTCTACCGGAGGCTCATCAAAGCCGATGACATCCTCTGCATTGACAATATGAACTCTGTCCTTATCATAGCTGTACTTTGCCAGCTCCGCTTCAATGGCAGGAGTACGTCCCACCAGTGTGATCTCTATTTTATTATTCTCAGCAAGTGCATCAACCGCACCATGAATCGGTGCTTCCGGAGCATTATCTCCGCCCATGGCATCTACTACAATTCTTATCTTTTCGTCCATAATATATCCAACCTTTCCTGCTTCTCCTGATCATACGCCCGGCTTATCAAGCCTAATAGGGCTATTATGCATAAGCATACAAAATACATTATACCCGAATTTCGTCCATAGTGCAAGAAGTCATCCTCACTCGCTATGTGAATGTTAATACACAATAAGAACGGATACTGAAAAAATTTCTAACACAAAAAAGACAGCTTCCGAAGCTTCTCAGAAAACTGTCTTTTGAATAATTTAAATTATGATCCTCAATGGAAAACGCCCATATCAGTCCTTTTTGTAGAAGAAGGAGCGGTATGTAGTGAATCCGTAATCAGCCGGTGCAATAATCTGCTCCGTGCTTCCCACAAACAGCATACCATCCTTTTTGAGAGCATCATTAAACCGGTGATACATGCCCTTCTTGGCTTCCTCCGTAAAATAGATCATGACATTGCGGCATACGATAAGATCACACTGGGACGGGTACGGATCCTTCAGCAGGTTATGCTGCTTAAACTGTACACAGCGCTTCACCTCATCGTGGATCTGATAGCTGCTGCCAATCTTCGTAAAATACTTCTGTACAAACTCCTTTGGCAGTCCCTTCAGGCTCTTTTCATCGTAAAGTCCGATCTGTGCCTTCTCCAGAACCTGTTTATCCAGGTCGGTCGCAATGATCTTGATCCTGCTTAATGGGATAAATTTTGCAAGAAGCATCACCAATGTATAAGGTTCATCCCCGGTAGAACAGGCGGCACTCCATATCTTTAATGTATTGCCAAACCGTTCAAATAAATATGGAAATATCTCATTTTCCAGCACCTTCCACTGCTCCGGATTGCGATAGAACTCCGATACATTAATCGTCAGATACGTCACAAACTCCTCCATAAGCTCCGCATCTGTCCTCAGAGCATTCACATATGCATCATAGGATTTGATACCTCTCTTGGTGATCAATGCGTCAATCCTCCGCTTCATCTGCCGTTCCTTATAACAGCTCAGGTCAATCTTTGTCATCTGGAAGATCTTCGATTTAAAAAGTTCATAATCGCCCATAATAAAATCCTCCCTTTCTTTTCATTGAAAAAAATTCGCCAACCCACACCATGATGAGTTGGCGAAAGAACATTTCATAATAATTACTCAGCGTCTGTATCAACAGCTACTTCCTCTTCCTCAGAAGCATTATCATTTAACAAAGCCTTCATGCTCAGGCTGATCTTGTGATCTTCATTGTTGAAATCAACAACCTTTGCCTCGATCTCCTGACCTACAGACAATACATCAGATGGCTTGTCAACATGCTCCTTAGAAATCTGGGAAACATGAAGGAGTGCGTCAACACCCGGCTCAAGCTCTACAAATGCACCGAAGTCAGCCATTCTGGCAACCTTACCCTTAACGATGGCACCAACATTGTACTTACCATCTGCATTCAGCCAAGGATTCTGATCCTCAAACTTCAGGCTCAATGCGATCTTATCATCCTTGATATCCTTGATGAGTACCTTTGTTACATCACCAACCTTGAATACCTTGCGAGGATTCTCAACACGTCCCCAGGACATCTCAGAGATATGAAGAAGACCGTCTGCACCACCTAAATCGATGAATGCACCAAAGTCTGTAAGGTTCTTTACAGTACCCTCAACCACATCGCCAACATGGATTCTAGCGAAAAGCTCCTCTTTCAGTTTTGCCTTCTCAGCAACAAGAAGCTGCTTTCTATCACCGATGATTCTTCTCTTCTTTGGATTGAACTCTGTAACAACAAACTCAATCTCCTGTCCGTTGTACTTGGAAAGATCCTTCTCATAAGAATCTGATACAAGACTTGCAGGAATGAAGATCTTTGTCTCATCTACTACAACACTCAGACCGCCGGATAATACCGCAGTTACAGGTGCCTTTAATACCTCTTTATTCTCAAAAGCTTCACGGATACGCTCATTGCTCTTCTCCATTGCAAGACGCTTATATGTCAGTAATACCTGACCCTCTCCGTCATTTACCTTAAGAACCTTTGCCTTCATTACATCGTCAACTTTTACAACATCTCTCAGGTCGATTCCTGACTGATTGCTGTACTCATTACGTGTGATGATACCATCAGCCTTGTAGCCAATGTTCAGGACAATCTCGTCTTCCTTTACATCGATAACTGTCCCTTCTACAATCTCTCCATTGTGGATTGTTACTAATGATGCTTCTAACATCTGTTCAAAGTCATTGTTCATGTCTGACATGCGTTTGAACCTCCTTAATAATATTGTTTGGGGTCGATGCCCCGGCAGTAATACCCACGCTACGAAAAGATTGAAATAGTTCCAAATTCAGGTCGTCAAGTGTCTGTATAAAATATGTGTTCGGACACTCTTTGCTGCAGATTTCATACAGCTTTTGGGTGTTCGAGCTGTGTTTTCCACCTATCACCAACATCGCGTCGGATTGCCTTGCAATAGTACCTGCTTCAGTCTGACGCTCTTCGGTAGCGTTGCAAATTGTATTCATAACAAGTATATCATAACTCTTTTTTTCAAAAATATCAACCATATCTTTAAATTTCTTGTAATTAAAAGTCGTTTGTGATACAATACACAGCTTTTTTTGTGGATCCGGGCGAAAACTTTCCGCTTCGGAAACCGTTTCGAGAACAACAGCACTGTTTTCACACCACCCGTTGATGCCCTCCACCTCCGGGTGTGTCCTGTTGCCGATAATAACGATCTGGAAACCTTCCCGGTACTTTTCCTGTACGATGCGGTGTATCTTGCTTACAAAAGGACACGTCGCATCGACGATCTTAATATCATACTTCTTCAACTGCCGGATAACCTGTTCGGATACCCCGTGGGAACGGATCACAACCGTTCCGTCCTTTATATCGGCAAGTTCTTCAATCGAATTAATAACCTGAACGCCTTTCTCCTCCAGCTCCTGCACCACTTGCTCATTGTGAATGATCGGACCTAAGGTAAAAACCTTTTCTCCCTTTTCAATCTCCTGATATACGGTATCAATGGCACGTTTTACACCAAAGCAGAAGCCTGCACTTTTTGCTACTGTTACATTCATTTTGTCTTCTCCTGATATATACGAATAATCTCATCCACAACCTGGTCTATGTTCATATCGGAGGAATCCACCAGAACCGCATCCTCTGCCTGGCGAAGTGGAGCCACCTCACGGTTCATATCCTGCTCGTCTCTGGCAATGATGTCTCTCTCGATCTCCTTAATATCACAGACAACACCTCTTTCCGTCTGCTCCTTGTATCTGCGGCGGGCACGTTCCTGTGCACTGGCGGTCAGATAGATCTTCACATCCGCTCCCGGAAGAACGCACGTTCCAATATCCCTGCCGTCCATGATCACATTCTCCTTTTCTGCCAGACCGCGCTGGAGGCTCAGAAGTTTCTCGCGGACCACCGGATATTTGGAGGTATTGGATGTCATCATACTGACCTGCTCGGTACGGATCAGTCCGTTGACATTTTCTCCGTTCAAGATCACCTGCTGCTCGCCGTCCTGATAACTGATGGATACATCAATATCCGGGCAGGCTGCGGCAATCTTTTCTTCCTCCTCGGAGGAAATACCGTTCCGTAGAAAATAAAGTGCCATAGAGCGGTACATAGCTCCGGTATCCACATAGATAAACGATAATTTTTCTGCCACTTTTCTGGCGATCGTGCTTTTTCCGGCACCAGCCGGTCCGTCAATTGCAATACTTTTCATAGTCTTTTCCTCATTTCTTTTTATTAATGTAGTGATTAATCCTCAAATCATTTCTTACTGTCAGTGACCGTCATTTCGTCTGACCAGCTGACAGCCCTGCCAGATATCCGGTAGACCAGGCGATCTGCAGATTATATCCTCCCGTCACAGCGTCCAGATCAAGAACCTCTCCTGCAAAGTAAAGTCCCGGAACCTTTTTGGATTCCATGTTTCCCGGATCAATGTCCTTTACATTGACTCCGCCTCTTGTGATAATGGCTTCATTGAAACCCCGAAGTCCCGAAACATGCATTTCCAAATGCTTTAGTAACGTCACGAGATTCCGCCGTTCCTCTTTTGTCACTTCATTGACCGGCTTCTCCGGTTCAATCCCGGACAGCTCCACGATCACCGGTATCATCTTTGATGGAAGGAGCTTTCCGAGACTGTTTTTGAAGTAGCTGTTTTTATTCTGGGAAAAATCCCGCAGGATCCGTTCATCCAACTGCTTTTCTGACAATGCAGGCTTTAGATCCAGACTGATCCGGATATCATCCTCCGGCTTTGTAAAGTGACAGCTGGCGGTCAGCACCAGCGGACCACTGATCCCAAAATGTGTAAAAAGCATTTCTCCCAGTTCTTCGTAAAGAACCTTCTTGCCTTTGAGCATTTTCAGGGATACATTTTTCAGAGATAAGCCCTGCATCCTCTGACAAAAATCCTCCCGGATCTCAAAAGGAACCAGTGACGGCATCACATCCACGATCCGGTGGCCAAGCTCCTTTGCAAAGCGAAGCCCATCTCCCGTGGAGCCCGTGGAAGGATACGAAACACCTCCCGTTGCGGTGATCACGGCATCCGCAGAAAGCGTCTCCTTCGTGCCGCCTTCTGTTTTCTGGGCAACCACACCGTTGCACCGTCCATCCTGTACCAAGATTTCCAGCACTCTGGTATGAAGGCGTATCGTAACGCCCCGTCTCTTCATTGCCTTTTCCAGCGTTTTGATCACGTCAGAGGAATGATCAGACTGGGGAAATACCCTGTTTCCCCGCTCTGTCTTGATCCGCAGACCCTCGCTTTCCAGAAACTCCATCATACGGCTGCTGTCAAAGGTGTAAAATGCGCTGTAAAGGAACCGTGGATTCCGGATCGTATGCTGCAGCAGATTTTCCACATCACTGTCATTGGTGATATTGCATCTTCCCTTACCTGTGATAAATACCTTTTTGCCCAGCTTTTCGTTTTTTTCCAGAAGGGTCACCTGACGGCCCTGATCTGCTGCTGCAATGGCGGCCATCATGCCGGCGGCACCACCGCCAATGATTATTATTTTACTCATATCATTTTCCTTATATTTTTATATCCTATCATGTGATGATACCATAGCCCGCTCTGTGCAGGCACAGCAGGCTATGCTCTTATGGCTCGGTATATCACATGTTTCCGTCCCGCATAACATTCCAGTTTTTGACCATATAGTCCACCAGAGAAATGACGGTCAGGATCAATGCTGCATAGATAAATACATATTCAACGATATTTATAATATATCCATCAAAATTAACGATCAGAAGAATCGACATGATCATCTGTGTCACCGTTTTGATCTTGCCCCAATAGCTGGCAGCGATCACAACCCCCGCATCGGAAGCCACCAGACGGAAGCCGCTGATGATAAACTCACGGGCAATGATCACGATCACGACCCATGCCGGCATAGGATTGGACGGAAGCGCCACAAAGCATATCATGGCAGAGCTTACCAGAAGCTTGTCCGCCAGAGGATCCATAAACTTGCCGAAATTAGAGACCAGATTATATTTTCTGGCGATCTTGCCATCCAGCATATCCGTCAGACTTGCCACGATAAAAATCGCCACGGCAATATAATTGTGATATGCAATATGCTCGGAAAGCATAAAAAATACAAAAAACGGAATCAATACTACACGAAACATCGTAATCTTATTTGGTAAATTCATCGTCGTCCTCCTCTATTACTTCTCCGATCAGATCATAGCCCTGTGCCTGTACGATCTGTACCCGGACATAATCACCGGTCACAAGATGCCAGCTTGTGGATAAAAATACAAAGCCGTCCACATCCGGGGCGTCCATATAGCTTCGACCCACATAGACATCATCCTCCGGAAGGTATCCCTCGATCATCACATCCATTTCCTGACCGATGCGGGATTCGTTTTTCTCAAAGGCAATCTCCTGCTGCATCGCCATGATCACGTCACGGCGTTCCTCCTTGATCTCCTCTGGGATCTGATCCTCCATATCTGCTGCCGGAGTATCTTCTTCCTGAGAATACGTAAATACACCAAGGCGGTCAAACCGCATTGCCTTCACAAACTCCTGAAGCTCCTCGAAATCCTCCTGCGTCTCCCCAGGAAATCCGGTGATCAGCGTGGTCCTCAGTGCAATGTCCGGAATCTCCTGACGTAAATGCTGTATCATCTGCGTCAGCTGTGCCCGGTCCGTACGTCTGCCCATCTTTTTCAGGATCGTATCTGCCCCGTGCTGGATTGGAATATCCAGATAATGACACACCTTGGGCAGCTTTTTGATGGCATCTATCAGCTCCTGGGTAATCTCTTCCGGATAACAGTATAAAATACGGATCCATCGGATATCCTCCACCTCAGATAACTTTTCTAAAAGCTGCGGCAGACTTTTCTTCCCATACAGATCAGTTCCGTATAATGTCGTCTCCTGTGCCACCAGGATCAGTTCTCTCACACCATTCTCCGCAAGATGGTGCGCCTGCTGTACCAGATTATCCATTGGCACACTGCGGTAATGACCACGTACCTTCGGAATGATGCAATACGTACAGCACTTGTCACAGCCCTCTGCGATCTTGAGGTACGCATAGCTGCCACCG
>JBNMJP010000020.1:0-16957 GCA_050873905.1 Jutongia sp.
ACATACTCTGCTGCATCAGATGCATCCATAAGAGTGATATCTCCGGATACATTGATGATAACATGAGAAGCTCCGGCAATTGTTGTCTCCAGAAGAGGACTGGCAACTGCCTGTTTTACTGCCTCAAGTGCTTTATCGTCACCGCGTCCCATACCGATACCGATATGTGCGATTCCCTTGTCTGTCATAACAGTCTGAACGTCTGCAAAGTCCAGATTGATCAGTCCCGGAACATTGATCAGGTCTGTGATGCCCTGAACACCCTGCTGAAGCACTTCATCCGCCTTCTTTAACGCATCCTCCATGGAGGTTCTGCGATCTACGATCTGTAACAGCTTGTCGTTTGGAATCACGATCAATGTATCCACATGCTCTTTTAACCGCTCAATACCAGACTGCGCATTATTCATTCTGGTACGTGCTTCAAAAGAAAATGGCTTGGTTACAATACCAACAGTCAGAATACCCATATCCTTTGCCAACTGTGCCACAACCGGTGCTGCACCGGTACCGGTTCCGCCACCCATTCCACAGGTGACAAACACCATATCTGCACCACGGATAATATCGGTAAGCTCTTCCTTACTCTCCTCCGCAGCCGCCTGTCCAATATCCGGAGAAGCTCCTGCTCCAAGTCCCTTTGTCAGTTTTTCACCTATCTGCAGACAATTTGGTGCCTTACAATTTAACAAATGCTGCTTATCTGTATTTACACATACGAATTCAACACCCTGAATTCCTTCCTCAATCATGCGGTTGACTGCATTGTTTCCGCCGCCACCGACACCTATCACTATAATCTTTGCAGATGAATCTGACTCACTTGTCTTAATCTCTAACACGACTGCTCCTCCTCTTTCTGAAAATAATTTATCTTTTCTGTCATTATCAGTGAATTACTATCCCTCAAAATCTTCTATAGCTGCTGCAAATAAATCAGCAATCTAAACCTACTCTATATAATACTAAGAATGCGTAGAATAATCAAGGAGAACATTTGTTTTTTCTGTTTCTTTTTCATTTACTGTTCTACCTGCTGGTCTGCGCCATCCCCATTGTTTGACAATGAATCTCCTGTTCCGGCATCCTCCCCCGTGGTTTTCAGAATAATGCGGTCGCCGGAGTTAAAATTTTCCATATTGATCGTTCCGGAAAGTCCTTTTTTATTCGTCTTTTTTAACACGCTGGCCAAGGCCGCCATATCGTCATCATAGAATTCCTTCTGCCCCAGATAAACCTCTACCTTTCCGGAATACAAAGTGACATTTTTGCCATCAAATTTGATCTGATCCACCTGTACCTTATAGTGCTTGATCAGACGTGACAGATTCATGATCGTCTCAAATAATGAATCATCCTTTACTTCAAAAGCTTCATTGAGTGTAAATTTGCCAAATTTGATCCCGGTCACCACAGGTACTCCATCCATTGGTTCCGCCAGACTCTGCAGCACCACGCCGTCTTTATCAAAATAAATATACTGTCCCATATATTTCACACAGCCACTAATGGTTTTGTCATATACATGCAGAACAATGGCAGACGGACTTTTCCATTCCACATCGATCTCCTGTACAAAAGGCAGACACGATACACGACCAAGCTTGCTTTTTGCCAGAAAATAAAGGGTATGATAATCATATTTATCTGACATAGCTGAAGAAATGATCTCCTGATCCGAATAAATCTCTCCACCTTCCACCTTTACGTCTGTAATCCTCAAAAACCAGAATACACCGGCAATACTCAAAAACAGAGCAAGGATCACTACACCAATTATCTTTATGTGCTTCAAAAAATTCCTCCTACTTGCGCTTTATCCGTGCAGATACGCTTAAAACCAGACCAAATTCCATCATCATGATCAGGCATGCCGTACCACCGTAACTGATCAAAGGCAGCGGCACACCGGTCGACGGAATCGTATTTGTCACAACGGCAATATTAAACAGGACCTGAATCGCAATATGTATCATAACACCAACACATATCATGCTTCCAAATATGTCCGGAGCATTGCATGCAATGATCACAATACGCCACAGCAAAACTAAAAATGCGATCATAACCAGCACAGCACCAACAATACCAAGCTCCTCGCAGATCACCGCAAATATCATATCATTGTAAGCCTCCGGAATGTATCCCAGTTTCTGCATACTCTCTCCCAGACCGCTTCCGGTAATTCCTCCGGAAGCGATCGCATAAAGACCCTGAAGGATCTGAAAGCCTCCCGGTGAATTTTCTATATCCAACCATGACGTAATACGTCCTGCACGGAAGCCTCCGCCGATCAGTGCATATGCTGTGGCCAGTCCGAATCCCGCCAGACCACAGACAATAAAGTATCGTTTTCTCTTACTTGCCACAAAACACATTCCCACCGCAATCACTGTTACAATAATTGCGGTACTTAAATTTTCCTTTGCGATCAAAAGAATCGCCGGTGCAATATACATCATAACCTTCAAAAATCCCTTAAACGTATCCAGCCGCTTCCGGGACAAATAGACGGCATATGCCACAAACATGATCACACCGATTTTTGTAAACTCAGACGGCTGAAACTCCATTCCCAGCTTCAACCATCTCCTTGCGCCATTGTGTTCAATACCAATTCCCGGTATCAATACAATGGTCTGCAGGATCAGACAGATTGCATAAAAAACATACACCAGATTGATCTTTTTCAGATATAGTTCCCGATAATCAATACGTGCCATCAAAAGCATACATATAACACCGCCGGCCATTCCCACAGCCTGCCTTGATACGAAACGATAGGGATTACTGAACCTGCTGGTGGACGCCGTATAGGAACTTGCACTGTAGATCATCAGTATTCCAAAAAGAGCAATCGCCACCGTCATAAATAAAAGCATATAATCAAACTGATAATAATAATGTTCCCTCTTCTGTCTGCCATTTTGCACTTTTGCCATATTAATAACCATGCCTTCCAGACTTATTATAATTGATTGACATACTCCTTAAACAGGGTACCCCTCTGTTCATAGCTTTTAAACATATCCCAGCTTGCACATGCCGGTGATAAAAGCACGGCTTCTCCACTCTGTGCCTGTGCTGCGCTTACTTCCACGGCTTCTTTCAGAGACTCTACCCGGATAATATTGGTAAAACCTGCTTTTCTGGCTGTTTCCTCAATCTTGTCTGCAGTCGCCCCCAGAAGAACCAGACACTTAACCGTGTCTCCAAAGGAAGCGATCCATTCCTCATAGGAAGACTGTTTATCATATCCACCGCCAATCACAACGGTCGGTGTTACCATGGCCTGCACTGCTTTGATCGCTGCATCCGGATTCGTTCCTTTGGAATCATTATAATATTTCACTCCATTCACTTCACGAACAAACTCGATCCGGTGTTCCACCGCCTTAAACTCTGCCACCGCCTTGCGGATACATTCTACCGGCACACCCATATGCATGGTAATGGCCACAGCCGCCATGACGTTTTCATAATTATGTACCCCCAACAACTGCATATCATGAATAGTACAGATCTTGATTTCTTCGGTATCTTTATAAATGATATCCTCTCCATCCAGCCAGATACCTCTCTCCAACGGATGCGCACTGCTAAACCAGAAGATATCTGCCGGGATCTTGTCTGCCAGCTTTTGAAGCTCCGGATCCTCATAATTCAGTACACAAATCTGATCCTTTGTCTGATTCTCTGCAATCCTTGCCTTCGTATCTATATAACACTGCATAGTATGATGACGGTTCAGATGATCCGGTGTAATATTTAAGATTGCACTGACCTCCGGCCGGAAGGAATGGATCGTTTCCAGCTGAAAACTGCTGACCTCTGCCACTGTCACAGAAGAGTCCTTCATCTCCAGTGCATACTCCGTATAGGGAAGACCTATATTTCCAACAACAAAAACACTGTCATAATATTCTCTCATGATCGCACCGGTTAATGCCGTTGTTGTGGTTTTTCCATTGGTTCCCGTAATCGCAGCCAGACGTCCCTTTCCACAGACATAAGCCAGTTCGATCTCGCCCCAGACCGGAATCTTTTTATCCTGAAGCTTGATCACAAATGGAAGATCCGTGGGTACACCGGGACTTAAAACCGCCAGATCCAATGTGTCCATTACTTCCTCCGGAAGATTTCCGATGATCAGATCATATGTGATCGATTCCGGAATCTTCGCGCGGATCTGCTCCTGATCCGCCTTCTCATTTCCTTCCAACACCACCGGCTTTGCTCCCTTAGCAGCCAAAAGCCGTATTGCTGCAACACCACTCACTCCGGTTCCCACTACAAGAACTCTTTTGCCTGTAAAATCCATGATTGCCTCCTATCTCCTCTGTACCTTTGCTTATTTATAAGGCAGCCAGTGCGATCAGACAGAACAATGCTGTCACGATCGAAAAAACAGCTACCACCTTGGTTTCCGACCAACCACTCTGTTCAAAATGATGATGGATCGGTGCCATTTTAAAAATCCTTTTTCCATGGGTAATTTTAAAGTATCCTACCTGAAGAATGACAGATAACACTTCAACCAGGTAGATCACACCCACGATCAGTATATATAACGGCATCTTCAGCAACAATGCTGTCGATGCAACAAAACCTCCCAAAGCCAATGATCCGGTATCCCCCATAAAAACACTGGCCGGATACACGTTAAAAACCAAAAATCCCATAAGTGCGCCCGCCACCGCTGCACACACCGGAGCAGCCGTGCTTCCGGTTCCGATCGCCACCACTGTAAAAAACACAGCAACCAGCAATGTCACACTGGATGCCAGACCATCCAGTCCATCTGTGAAATTGGTACCGTTCACAGTGCCAACCATGACAAAAAACAAAAACGGAAGAAACACTCCCGCCGGAAGACTAATATAGCTTCCTGCCGCAATTCCACCGGTAAAGGGAATCAGCATCTGCATTTCATAATGCAGATGTTCGGTATAATAATACGCAAATATCACCGTCACTCCAAACTGCAGTACCAGCTTCTGCCATGCCCGAAGTCCCAGCGACCGCCTCATAACCACCTTAATATAATCATCCAGAAACCCGATCAATCCAAATCCCACAGTTGCAAACAGGATAGGAAGGATCTCGGGATAATCCCGCAGATACATCGACGATGTCACCACCACAGAGATCAGTATGATCAATCCTCCCATCGTGGGAGTTCCTGCCTTTTTCAAATGACTTCTGGGCCCATCTTCCCTCACATACTGACCAAATTTAAGTCGTCTTAAAAACGGTATTACCACCGGACATAGTACAATGCTGATGGAAAACGAAAGCAGCACCGGTATTACGGTATCGAAGTAATCCATGGCCATTCCTCCTCTTGCTTATTTCGGATTCTTTCGGTACCTTAATACTCAACAGGAGTTTTGTCATTCGTAATGAATATTGTAATCCAATCCATACGAGAAATCAACCCGGCTCTGCTGTCACAATTTCCCCTCTTTCGACACCCAGATATGGTAGTGCATTGTCTAACAATTCTGAAATCACAGGAGCTGCGATCGTTCCTCCATAATAAATTCCCTGCGGTTCGTCGATCAGCACAAGTGCCGCTACGACCGGATGATCTGCCGGAGCAAATCCCATACAGGAGGCAATATATTTTCCACTGCGGCGGGGAAGCTTTTCTGATGTTCCGGTTTTTGCCCCCACCTGATATCCCTCCACATATGCCTTTTTACCTGATCCCTCCGATACAACAGACTCCAGGATCATCCGCATTGTTTCAGACGTCTGTGAGGAAACGACATTCTCCTGTGTCGGATATGCCAGCTTTTTTACTGCCGTCCCATCACTGCTTTCCAGTTTTACCCCAAAATGAGGTGTGATCTGGGTTCCGCCATTGATGATCATACTAATGGTAGAAAGAAGGCGAACCGGTGTCAACTGAAAGGACTGACCAAAAGACATAGTCGCAAGCTCTACAGCACCTACATTTTCCTTCTGATGCATGATCGTCGAAGCCTCTCCGGGTACATCTATCCCTGTCTTACTCATAATGCCAAGCTGCTGCAGATAGTGAAACATATTGTCCACCCCCAGCCGGGCCCCCACCTCCATAAACACCGGATTACAGGAATTCTGTACCCCCTGTACAAAGGTTTCTGAGCCGTGTCCTGTGGTTTTATGACATCGTATTCTGCGATCCTCTACCACCTTGAAGCCCGGACAGTGAAAGGTATCTTCCAGCTTTACCACACCGGCCTCCAGTGCAGACGCAGCCGTGATCACCTTGAATGTAGAGCCAGGTTCATAGGTATCACTGACGCAGGCATTTCTCCACATACCATTGAGTGCTTCCTGCCTTTTCTTATCCGACAGTTTTTTCGAAAAAGTTTTATTCAGTGTATATGGATCATTCAGATCAAACTCCGGCACATTTACCATGGCATAAATTTCTCCATTTTGCGGGTTCATCATAAGGATCCGAACACTTTTTGCCTTTTTCGATTTCATAACCTTCTTTGCCGCCTGCTGTGCAAAAGACTGTATATTTACATCCAGACTGGTATAAAGACTGGTCCCCGCAACCGGCTCAATGCGTTCCTCTGCTTTTCCATCAATCTCCAGACCTCTGGCCGTAGTCATGGTAAGAATACTTCCATCCTGCCCCTGAAGATATTTGTCGTAGGCAACCTCCATCCCTATGATTCCCTGATTATCTGCCCCGGTAAATCCAATCACCTTTGAGGCAAACTCGGAATAAGGGTAGTACCGTTTGTAATCCTCGTCCACCATTACGCCTTCCAGTTCCATATCGCGGATCTGATCGGAAATATCCTTGTCTACATTAGACTTGATCTTTTCAATGGAAGAAACCTTTTCCACCCTTTTCCGCACCTTTTCCTCCGGAAGTTCCAAAAGCTCTGATAAAATGCGGATCACCTTTTCCGGATTCCGAATTTGATTATGGATTACAGAGATTGTCGATACCGGTTTATTCGAGGCTATCGCCACACCGTTTCTGTCATAAATAATACCTCTCGCTGCCTTGACGGTTCTCTGTCTCTGATGTACTTCTTTTGCCTTTTCTCCATAATAGTCTGCCCGGTTTACCATCAGATATAACAATCTTCCTGCAAGCCCTATCATAAAAAGTACCACCATAGCATAGACAAACAGCAGTTTTTGTCTTTGTAAGGTTCTGCTCTGTTTCAGATATTCCGTCATCTGCCGGATCACTCCGTTTCTTCAGACATTCCTTAATATCTATTATGAAAACGGATTAATTATTCATTCCTGTATCACCTTCTTCGTTATCCGCCGCATTTTTCGCCACTCCATAACTGCTGTCCGAATAACCACCATCCGGCACCTCCTGGTCCAGATTTTTCTTCGCCGTAGACGGAAGCTTAAGCTTACTTGCCTTAGTGATATCTGCTTTTTTGCCGGTAGGATAAATTTCAAGCATCGGCAGAATATCCTTCATCAGACTACTGGCAAATTCTGTTGCATAAGTACTATGCGCCTGATCCTCTACATTTGGCTCATCAATAACCACATAAACCACCAGTTTCGGATTATTGGCTGGCACACATCCGATAAAGGATACCAGATATTTACCCTGACCACGGGGGATTTTCTCTGCGGTACCCGTTTTACCAGCCACCTTATACCCCTTTACAGATGCCGGATTGGCAGTTCCTTCTTCGACCGTAGCTAAAAGAAATTTACGCAGAAGCTTACTTGTCTTTTCTGTGATCACCTTGCTTTCCACTGCATCATCCTCAGACTGAATGACCGCACCCGACTCACTGGAAACCTCTTCTACTACATGGGGACGATAATAATTGCCGCCATTTACTATTGCGGAAAATGCTGCCGCCATCTGTACCATTGTTACGGTCTGGCTTTGTCCAAAACTTGAAGTCGCCAGCTGTGTGGAATGCATTGTATCATTATTAAACACGGTACCGGTTGCCTCTCCTGGGAGATCGATTCCGGTTTTGCGTCCAAGGCCAAATGCATCCATATAATCGATAAATTTTTCTTTTCCAAGCTTTGCACTGATCTGCATCATAACGTCATTGCAGGATACCATCAATGCCTGTCCCAGTGACAGCGAACCATGACCACCGTATTTATTGGCCACGCATTTAATATACCTGTCTGCCACCTGCTGTCCTCCATCACAGACATAGGTACTGTTGGCACTTGCCTTTCCCTCATCAAGGCAGGCGGCAATGGTAAGCGGTTTAAAGGTAGAACCCGGCTCATAAGAATCACTGATACAGTAATTTCTCCATAATTCATTTAATGCCGTAAGCTGCTCCTTCTCTGACATCCCATTAATTTCATCCTGTGTATATGCTACAGACAGATCTCTCGGATTGTTCAGGTCATATTGTGCATTGGAACCCATGGCGACAATACCGCCGGTATTCGGGTTCATCAAAAGACATGCCACCTTTTTCGCACCCATATTTTTCATAAACTTCTGAATATGCTGCTCCATAATGCCTTGTACATTCACATTGATCGTAGATTTCACAGTATAGCCATTCGTAGCCGCCTTAATCGTTTTAACCAGATTCAGCTCCGAATCATAATAACCAAACTGACGCCCATTGGTACCATTTAACATGTCATTATAAGTATTCTCTATACCCCATGTACCGGTATTGGTATCTGTGCAAAAACCGATCACATCACATGCCACAGTGGAATATGGATATTCTCTCTTATATTCTTCTTCAAAATGGATCCCCCGGATATTTTCATCCTTGTCCTGCAGTTTTTCCAGTTTCGTAACATATTCTTTGTCCAATTCCTTAAAATCTTTCATCTGATAATATCTTGAAGTAGGATTTTCTTTGAGGATTTTGTCCACATCACTTCCAGATATTCCAAATACATTTTCCAAAGCATCCTTTGTCGGCTGAATATACTTTTTTTCTTTGCAGATTGCCGCCGGATCCAAAAACAGATTATATACCTTGATGCTTGTGGCAAGCTTGTTGCCATTGACATCCACAATGTCCCCTCTCTTATAAGGAATCGCATTGCTGCTATGACTCTGCTGAGCCAGCATTCTTTTGGTATAATTGTCGCCTTTCACATTGTTCAGACGAATAATCTGATAAGTCAATCCAATACATCCTAAAATAACAAAACCAAACACCACTAAAATGCGTACTCGCATCGAACGGGTGCTTGGTTTATTTTTATAACGCGTATCTCTTGCTCTTCTCTTTGCCATTACAAATCCCTGTCCTTATTTTCCGGAGCATTGACTACTTAGAGCTACCGGGAATATCTCCATACTGTTTCACCATATCGCTTTTTTTATTATCATATTTATAAACCTGATTGTCAACCGGCTGGATCATCCCCAGCTCTCCTGTAGCAATCTCATAAACCTGTGAAAGATCAACGGAATCCATAATTTTCTGATAAGTATCCTCATTTTCCTGCTTTGTCTCAGCAATTTCGGACTGCAGCGTGATCACATCATTTTTCATCTGCGTAATTCCTGACTGCACCTGAAGATAGAAGAATGCTGCCACAAGAACCACAACCACTGCCACTGTAAGAAACAAAAAAGAGGATAACTCCATAGATGCTGGCAATGCCACCGGCTTTTGCTGTGGATATACCTTGGCTTTTCGCCTTCTGACCGGCTGAGTTCTTCTCTCCGGCACCTCCTCCAACTGGTGTGCCAGATTGCCATACACATATCCATTTCTTCCCTGTCTGTAATTCTCCTTCTGATAGCGTCCACTTCGATAGGAACTACCTGTACGGTTTGAACTACGATAATTTGGTGATGCTGCCATAATTTATCACGCCTCCCTGCTTCCTTTTGCTGTCATGCCCCTACGACATAACAATATCCCATCACAGATTTCTCTGTGCCATATTCTGACGGTGCCCGTAATCCGCACCGTCGACCTTATTCAACAAACTGCGGATCCCCCAATCCGCAAGAATTTGTCGTGCCGACCAATTCGGCCTATATATGTTCAAATACCCTGAGCTTCGCACTTTTGGAACGGGAGTTTTCCTCCAGTTCTCTTTCTGATGGAAGAACAGGTTTTCTCGTAAGCACTTTTCCTTTGGACTTTTTGCCACAGACACATACCGGAAAATTTGGCGGGCAGGTACATGGATCCTGCGCCGTTCGAAATGCATTTTTTACAATGCGGTCCTCCAGCGAATGGAACGTAATAATGCAAAAACGTCCTCCCGGTGCCAGCAGATCGATCATCTCACTGATGTGATCCTCCAGTACCGTCAGCTCTCTGTTGACCTCGATACGAATCGCCTGAAATGTCCTTTTAGCAGGATGACCGCCCTGTTTCTTAAACTTCATGGGAATCGACTGGTCTACGATCTCTGCCAGTCTGCCGGTGGTCAGCACCGGTTCCTTCTGACGCTCCTGCACAATATGCTTTGCAATATTTTTTGCAAATTTATCTTCCCCATACTTGCGAATCACCTGAAACAATTCGCTTTCTGTGTACTCATTTACAACAGTGGCTGCCGTTACCTCCTGGCGGTTATCCATCCGCATGTCAAGAGGAGCATCTTCCCGGTAGGAAAACCCCCGCTCCGCTGCATCCAGCTGATAAGAGGATACTCCCAGATCCAATGTGATGCCATTGACCTTTTCAATGCCAAGATCATGAAGAACATCCTTCATTGCCTCGTAATTGCTCCGGACAATGGTAACCTGATCCTTAAAATCCGCCAGTCTCTTTGTCGCTGCCGCAATGGCATCTTCATCCTGATCGACCCCGATCATTCTGCCACCCGGCCCCAGTCTGCGGCATACCTCATAGGCATGTCCGGCTCCCCCCAGGGTGCCATCCACATAAATTCCATCCGGCTGCACATTCAAAGAATCAATGACTTCCTGTAACAGCACTGACTTGTGAGCAAATTCCATATCCTCTGTCTCCTTCCGGCTGTGAAACCACCGTACTCCTTACCGGTTTTACAGCGAAATACCAAGGGCATCCATTGCCTCTTCCATAGACATCTCATTACCCATTGTCTGCGCTTCAAAGGTCTCCTTGTCCCAAATCTCCACACGGTTGATCATTCCAACAAAGACAAGATCTTTTTCCAGTTTGGCACTTTTTCGAAGCTTTGCGGGGATCAGGATCCTGCCCTGCTTGTCCAATGTCAGCTCCGATGCCGATGCCATCAACTGTCTCTGGATCAGACGGCTCTGCTGATTGGACGGAAGACTCTGCAGTTTCCGTGCCAGCTCCTCCCAGTCACTCTGTGGATATAAATATAGGCATCCGTCCACACCCCAGGTAACATAAAATACGTCACCCAGTTCCTCGCGGTACTTTGCCGGTACGATAGCTCTGCCCTTTGCGTCGATCGAATGTTCATACTGACCCATGAACATAGCTATCACCACCTCTCCACATTTTGGGTTTGTTCTGACACTTTCCCCCACTTCTCACCACTTTCAAATTTATTTTAACTGTTTTTTGGGAATTTATCAACCCTTTTCCCACAATTTATTAAAATTTTTGTCACACTTGTGTCACAATTTACGACATATCTTTGGGAATACGCCCCACTTTTGGAACTTAAGCCTTCTGAGCGGGCTCAGGTATTGGGATAATTTGAACAAAATAAAAACTGCGTCTCCTCTACAATTTCACCTTGTAAAGGGACACAGTTTCTTTTCATTCAATTATATATTTTTATTTCTATGTAGTATAGTGTACTTAATCTGTTCTGTTATTTAATCTTCCGGCTTCTCGATCCCGAAGTGGCGGTATGCCAGATCAGATGCCATCCTTCCTCTCGGGGTCCGCAGGATAAGACCGTTCTGCACCAGATACGGCTCATATACATCCTCCAGTGTTCCGGCATCTTCTCCGATAGAAACCGCAAGAGTTTCCAGTCCCACCGGGCCTCCACCACAGTGGTGGGTCATGGTTTCAATGATCTGACGGTCTGTGTTATCCAGCCCCAATTTGTCTACTTCCAGAAGATCCAATGCAAAGTCCGTTACCTTCTTGTCGATCCTGCCATCATATTTGATCTGGGCAAAGTCCCGGACGCGCTTCAACAGACGATTGGCAAGACGGGGCGTTCCTCTGGAGCGGCGAGCCAGCTCCATGGCTCCCTCCTCGTCGATCTCCACATCCAGGATTTTGGCAGAATGCTCCACAATATCTGCCAGCTCCTCCGGTGTGTAAAACTCCATCCGGTTTATCACGCCGAAGCGGTCCCGGAGAGGTGCCGACAGCATACCGGCACGGGTGGTTGCTCCGATCAGGGTAAACTTTGGCAGATCCAGTCTGACCGATCGTGCCGAAGGACCTTTTCCGATCACAATATCAATAACATAATCCTCCATCGCCGGATAAAGTACCTCCTCCACCTGACGGTTCAGACGGTGGATCTCATCCACAAACAATACATCCCCATCCTGCAGCTTCGTCAGGATTGCCGCCATCTCTCCCGGCTTCTCGATCGCCGGTCCTGCCGTGATC
Source organism: Jutongia sp. (assembly GCA_050873905.1). Lineage (GTDB taxonomy): Bacteria > Bacillota > Clostridia > Lachnospirales > Lachnospiraceae > Jutongia. The sequence continues at coordinate 12,489 of JBNMJP010000020.1, forward strand.
TTCATATTCACACCCATTTCGTTTGCAATGATCCCGGCAAGCGTGGTTTTACCAAGACCCGGCGGTCCATATAAAAGTACATGGTCCAGCGCATCCCCTCTCTGCTTCGCCGCCTGAATATATACGGACAGATTATCCTTGATCTTCTGCTGCCCGATATAATCTGACAAATGCTGCGGCCGCAGCGTCGGCTCCAGCCTTGCATCCTCCTCCGTAAATTCTGTACTGATCGTCCTTTTCGCCATATCCCGTCTATCTCTCCTTGATTTAATCCTCACATAAGCTTCAATGCCTGTTTTAACAGCTCCTCGGTGCTAAGCTCTCCCGCATTTTCGATCTGCTTGACTGCCTTCAATGCCTCAGCCGCAGAATATCCCAATGCCGCCAGTGCCTCCACCGCTTCTGCGGAAGCCTTGGATACACCGGAATTTTCTTCCTTCGCAGCACCTTTTCCCGCTGCCTTTTCCAACACCGCATCCACGGTCTCCTTCGCCGCGATCTTATCCTTGAGCTCCACGATGACCTTTTTGGCTGTCTTTGCTCCCACGCCCGGCGCCTTGGCGATCGCCGCTGCATCGTCTGCGAGAACAGCAAACCGGATATCATCCGCGGACAATGTTCCCAGAATGCTTAAGCCCGCCTTCGGACCAATGCCGCTGACGGTGATCAGCATCTGGAATATCTCTAGCTCGTCCACACTGCCAAAGCCAAAAAGCTGCATGGCATCCTCTCTCACATTCAAATATGTATAAAGCTTCATCTCCCCGCCCATCACCGGCAGTCTGTCCATCATTGCCGGTGACACAAGGATCCGGTAGCCGATCCCCTGATTATCCAGGATCACCGCATCCTCTTCGATCATTTCCAGCGTTCCTTTAATATATCGAATCATATTTTCTCCATTCCGCCACAAAAACAGACATCCTTTACCCGCAGGCAAAAACGTGGCACAATCATTTATTGAAATCTTAGTCCTTTATTTTATCTCCGCCCATGACATCTCCCGTCTCCCAGTCCGGCAGTCTACTGAAATGGCCCGTGGATTTGCCCAGCCAGCCTTCTTCCATATATTTCAGGATTACATAAGGGTGGATCCCCAGCTCCTCCGAGATCTGCAGAGCATTGCTGTTGGGGTACTCCCGGAGATATCTTACAATATCATCCAGCTGGTCATCATCTTTATTCCGGCACTCCTTACAGCACCAGGTTCTTATCTTGGAATGAAACACCTTATGACAGTGCTTGCATACATTCGTGTACATGATAATATAATCCCCATTTCTTTTAGAAAAGTGTTGCAAACAGATTTAGTAACGGCTGAAGAAGCTTCCAGCTTACCGGACGGCTTAACCACTCCTCATATTTAATCTCTCTGCTCTCCTCAAACATTTTTTCAAAATCCTTATGAATATCATTTTGGATCTTCTCCCCTGACATCCACACACCATTTTCATAATGAAGATAAAAGCTCCGGTAATCCATATTGATGGTTCCCACGATTGCCGCATCCTCTGTCAGGATCTGCTTGGCATGGATAAAACCCGGCGTATACTCAAAGATCCGCACACCGCCCTTCAACAGACTGCCATAATTGTAGTTTGTCAACATCTTGGCATACTTCTTATCCGGAATATTCGGTGTCACAATACGCACATCCACTCCACGGCGTACCGCTTCAATCAAAGACTGCTGCATATAATCCTCGATGATCAGATACGGCGTTGTAATATAAAGATACTGATCCGAATACATGATCATCTGATTGTAAATACTTTCGATGGGATTCTTGGGATTGTTGGCAGGACCATCCGAGATCACCTGACACCAGGTATCCCCCTTCACATCAGACGTCACCTTGTACTTGAGATAATCCACATGCTCCTTGTCGTGGCCACATGCCTCCCACATCTGCAGGAATACTACCGTAAGTCCCCATACCGCATCCCCCTGCAGCTTGATCCCGGTATCCTTCCAGACACCGAAGCGTTCCACCAGATTGGCATACTCATCCGCAAGATTAAAGCCACCGGTGTAACCAACCTTTCCATCGATCACCATGATCTTCTGGTGGGAGCGGAAATTCATATAAAGCTGGCTGGCATATTTCATGATAGGATTGAACACCCGTACCTCAAAGCCCTCATGCTCCAGAATCTGCTTAAAATATTTGCGGGTCCGGATCGCCGCTCCAAAATCATCATACAGGAACTTTACCTCAACTCCCTCTTCAATCTTGCGCTTGAGGATTTCATGCATTTTATCCCACAGAGCACCCTCTGCCACAATAAAAAAATCGATCAGTACGAACTTCTCCGCCTTCTCTAACTCCCGGAAAATCGACTCAAAGGCATCCTCTCCCATGGGAAAATATTCCACCTGATTGCCCTGGGTCAACAGAAAATTCTCGGAAAGCATAAACTTGACCATCCGGCCGGAAACGGGATTATCCTCCGCATAATCCACCCACAGGTCATCATCCTGCACCAGAAACTTATTGCCATAACTGATCTGGCGCATAATATGGGTATCCAGCTCCTTTTTTCGTTTACTGGAACGCCCCCACAAAAAGTACAGAAGATATCCGGTGATGGGAAGCAGCGTAATGATCGAGATCCATGCTATCCGGTATGACGGGCTCTGATTCCGGTTGATCAATGCCACAATGGCTACCATAGAAAAAACCTGGATCAGATAATACCAGGTGGCACCATGCTTAATGATCTGCAGAGAAAATCCCATGACAATGCAGACCTGAGCCAGAACGATCAGGGCAGTCAGCACCACCCGCAGAAATCCGCTGGTATTATTTTGTATTCTTCCCTTTAATTCCCGAAGATAGCTTTCCTCCCGCTCTTCCTCATGAAAATATTTATCATTTCCACGTCGCTGGTTCTTTTGATCCCATCTCTCATACGCGGCGTCTTTATCGAATATTTTCTTCTCTCCGATCTCCATCTGTCCGCACTCCTTTTCTAAGCCAAAATTCACATTTCCTCTATTATATGATATCCTAACGTAAAATACAAACACCAAGTTGGAGGCTTCCATATGAAAACAATACATTATACTTTGCCTGATCCTTCGGACCGTTACGCTTTCCACCAGCCCTTGGATCAGATTACATTTTTTGATATAGAAACAACAGGCCTTTCTGCCAAAACCGCTTCCATCTATCTGATCGGAGCCATGCATTATGACAATGCCACCGGCTGCTGGGTACTGACACAATGGTTTGCAGATGACTATCAGAGTGAACCAAAGCTTCTGAAAGCCTTTTTATCTTATCTGGAAGACTTTACTTATCTATATCACTTCAACGGATGCACCTTCGACATTCCATTTGTGACTGCCAAATGTGAAAAGCACGGAATCGTGCTGTTCCCGAAGGTTTCTGCCTTGTTTAAAAATACGATCTCCAGCCAGTCGGAAGAATCTGCTCCAGCCAATATTGATCTGTTAAAGGAGATCCGCCCCTTCAAAAAAAGACTGGGACTTGCAAAAGCAAACCAATCCTTTCTGGAGCGCTGGGTGGAATTAAACCGGGAGGATATCTATAACGGAGGTCAGTTGATCAAGGTTTATTCGGAATATATGCAGCAAAAGATCCTTCACCAAGAAAAGGGAGCCGAGCTGGAAAAACTGCTTCTGCTCCACAATCACGATGATATTGTCGGTATGATCCACGTATGCAGTATGCTGGCATATCAGGATTTTTTCGCCCCTTTGGAACCAAAAACGGTCACCGTCTGCAGTCTCACTTCAGAGCAACTGACCGTAGAACTGCCGGTGCAGCTTCCCAGAAAAGTTACTCTGGAACACCCTTTTCCTACAGCAGATGCAGCGGAAACACAATTGGAAAACGGCATTCTTACGCTGGACAAGACTACCGCCACCCTGTCACTTCCTCTGTATCACGGAACCCTGAAATATTTCTTTCCGGAGCATAAGGATTACTACTACCTGCCCCAGGAGGATACCGCCATTCATAAAAGTGTGGCACAGTTTGTGGATGCTTCCTGCCGCCAGAAAGCCACAGCCGCCAACTGCTATACCAAAAAAGAAGGCGTCTTTCTTCCTTCTCTTTCTGCCAAAGAACCTGCTCTGAACGAAGCCTGCTTTTATGCTGCCCACAAGGCAAAGCCGGCGTTCTATCTGCTGCCGGAGGATCCCGATGATATGAATCGATTCTTAAGCAGCTATATCTTTCATGAAATATGTCATTTTTAGTTTTTCGCTTGCCATTCCTTAGGTGCTGTAGTTTTCATTCGTCATTTTTAAGATGCCGGCTTGAATTTCACAAAGGAATGCTTTAATATATGAAATTATTGATTTTGAGATGAAGCCACAAAGGAAAAGAGGAAAATTATGGAACTGTTTCAATTAAGATACTTTCTCGCCGTTGCCCAGTTTGAGCATGTCACGAAGGCAGCGGAAAGTCTGCATGTGGCACAGCCCGCCGTCTCCCAGGC
>JBNMJP010000021.1:0-16768 GCA_050873905.1 Jutongia sp.
ATCTTGACCTTCTCGCCGGTGACTTCTCCGATGATACGGATACCCAGACCCGGACCAGGGAATGGCTGACGGAATACAAGCTTCTCCGGAATACCCATCTCCAGACCAGCCTTGCGGACCTCGTCCTTAAACAGGTTGCGGAGCGGCTCGATAATCTCCTTGAAATCAACATAATCCGGGAGACCGCCTACGTTGTGGTGGGATTTGATGACTGCGGACTCGCCGCCAAGACCACTTTCTACCACGTCCGGATAAATGGTTCCCTGTACAAGGAAGTCTACGGCACCGATCTTCTTTGCCTCTTCCTCAAAGACACGGATGAATTCCTCACCGATAATCTTACGCTTTGCCTCCGGCTCTGTGACGCCTGCAAGCCTTGTATAATAACGCTCCTGTGCATTGACACGGATAAAGTTCAGCTCGTATGGGCCGTTCGGACCAAATACTTCCTCTACCTCGTCACCCTCGTCTTTTCGAAGGAGTCCATGATCCACAAAGACGCAGGTGAGCTGGCTGCCGATTGCCTTGGAAAGCATAACGGCCGCTACCGAAGAATCAACACCGCCGGACAGGGCGCAAAGCACTTTTCCGTTGCCGACCTTCTTGCGGATCTCTTCGATCGAATGCTCCACGAAGGAATCCATTCTCCATGTGCCGGCACAGCCGCAGATATTGCGGACGAAGTTATAAAGCATCTTGGTTCCTTCCTGGGTATGAAGCACCTCCGGATGGAACTGGATTGCAAAAAGCTTCTGCTCCAGATTCTGTGCTGCTGCCACCGGACAGTCTGCCGTTGTTGCAACGATCTCAAAGCCCGGTGCTGTTTTTGAAATATAATCAAAGTGGCTCATCCAGCAGATGGTGTCTTTGCTGACATTCTGAAATAACGGCGAGTCCTGATTTACGGACACTTCTGTCTTTCCATATTCACGGACAGGTGCCTTTTCCACCTTACCGCCCAGCACATGCATCATAAGCTGTGCGCCATAGCAAAGTCCCAAAACCGGTACACCTAATTCAAACAATTCTTTCTGATATGTTGGAGAATCCGCCTCATAACAGCTATTTGGTCCTCCGGTCAGAATGATTCCCTTCGGATTCATTGCCTTGATCTGCTCTAAATCCGTCTTATAGGAATAGATTTCGCAATATACGTTGCACTCACGCACACGTCTTGCCACCAGTTGGTTATATTGACCACCGAAGTCAATAACGATAACCTTTTCCTGATTCATCTGTGTCTTCCTCTCTTTCTGTGCAATAATAAGCATACACGCTTCTTTCATTATAAATTACTGTCCCAATAATAACAAGGGCATTTTCCACTTTCCTTTCCGCTCTGAAGTCAAATCCCCTGCGGACATGCTCGGATAGAACAAATTTATGTGTTCCATCCTCTCTCTGCCTTCGCGCAAATTATATTGTAAATTTTGTTTGCACCTGTTAAATTACACTCTCAATCTACGACCTCTGCTCCAGATAATCGTTCAGATCCTTCCGCAAATACTCGAACTCCTTCGCCGTCTCCGGATTTTCCGACTGAAACGACATCATCCGCTCCAGATATCCCTGCTCTTTGGCGATCCGCAGGCTCTCCGGATATACCAGCTCAAATGCCAGCGAACCGTGTGCTACAACATAATCAGCCGGCTGCTTTTTCAGGCATCGAAGCACTGCATGATGCTCCAGAAACGCCTGTCTGACCTCCGGTGTAATTCCTGACCGGAGAATATCTTCCGTTTGAAATCCGTAAACTTCCTCCATGGGCGTATCACAGATTACCCGGAAGATATCAACCTTATCCGCATCCCGCAAAATATGACAGAACATCTGTGTCCGTTCGTCCAGACCTTCCTGTATCCGGTATGCACTGTGTTCTCCGATTGCTATGCGAAGTGTCCGGAACACATCAGATAATGGCATGTCCTCACTCAAGCCAGTGAATGATCCACACTCTCCGCTCATCCTCCCAGCTGCACCTCGTTTATCCGCAGGATCAATTCCACCATCCTTCGTCCTGATATTAGAAACTGATTTCACCGTCGATATCTCCGGCACATAATCTGCGATCAGTCCGTCCTCATAAAGCAGCTCCACCGCAAACTTCGCATGATCGATCGACTGCGCATCCGAAAATGTATGATAACGGCGAAGCTGTTCGAACCTCCCAATGTCATGCAGCATCCCGCTAAGCCACGCCAGATCAATATCTTCCTGCAACAGATCCAGCGACTTTGCGATCCGCTCGCACAGATCCGCCACACGATAGGTATGATCGATCTTTAATTTTATTTTCGAATCGGTACTGTCATAACGATCGGTATATTCCTGAAATGTATTCTTTATATGTTCACGATTTATCTTCATGTTTATCCTCTTTTCCATCCGCTATATATCAAAAGACACAGCAAAAACGCCAACGCATCTTTGCTGTGCCAGATCGATCCTTCTACGAAAACAGATCAAAAATGTCTACGGAATCAGTAATATTGTCCACTACATTTCCAAGTACACTGCCCCGATCAGTTTTTACTGGGAATCATCTTTGCGATTCTGCCGGCAAACTCGGCAAAGTTCTGGGTCTGAAGAACAACACGTCCCGGTCCGGTAATCTTCGTAAGGAACAGGCCCTCACCTCCCAGGAAAATGTTCTTTAATCCCTTGACCATCTCGACTTCATATGCCATCCCCTTCTGGAATGCCACAACATTTCCGGTGTCTACCTTGATCACCTCCCCCGGTGCAAGATCCTTGATGATCTTGTCGCCATCGATCTCCAGAAAAGCCATACCTGCTCCGCTGATTTCCTCAAGAATAAAGCCCTCACCGCCAAAGAAACCTGAGGAAAGTTTCTTCGTCAATGTAACATTTATGTTGACAGTTGGCTCTGCACAAAGGAATGCTCCCTTCTGACAGATCATTCCACCGGTCTCGCTGACATCCAGAGGCATGATCTCACCTGCTACCGTAGAAGCAAACGCAATGGTTGCCCCCGGTTTGCTGGCGGTATAATTTGCCATAAACAAAGACTCTCCGGCAAACATTCTGCCAACACCCTTGAGAAGTCCTCCTCTGGTATTGGTGTCCATCTCTACACCATCTGACATCCACGCCATACCACCAGACTGTGTATACATGGATTCTCCCGGCTGATCAAATAAGATTTCCACCGCCGGCATGGTATTTCCTAAAATTTTGTACTGCATTTTTTCCCGCCTTTCTTTTTCTTCCTCTGCTGATTTTATTCACTTCTCCTTTGATTTATCACAAGAATCTGATAAATTCGCATCGCGAGGGTACTTGTCACTTTTGCCTCATATACATTTTACCATACAGGCAGGAATTTGACTAGAAAAAACAGAGAACCCCAATGATAAAACCATCACTGGGGTTTTTGTATCAGATTTTTATTTGTATAGATATTAATTTAACAGCAACAGAGGATCCACCGCTTTTCCATTTTCTTTCACCTGAAAGAACAGGTTGCTTCCCTCTTCACTGAAATATTTCGTTGGAGCTGCAACAGATCCCAGAAGCTGGCCTTCCTTGACTTCATCCCCTTTTTTGACTTTAAGGTTTGTCAACTGGCCGTAGGTGACTTTATAATTACTTCCGATATCTGTAGTAATCATTGTGCCGGTGATATCGTCCTTGCTGATCTCCGTCACGGTTCCTGCTGCTGAAGCGATCACCTTGGTTCCTTCATCAGCAGAAATTTCAATCGCCGGATTGCTCTTATACTGTGCAAGAGTCTTGAAATAAATATTGTTGCTCTGGCTGAATTTCATCAGAACATCCCCTTTGACCGGCCACGTCAGTCCCTTTTCCTCATTAAAGCTTTTGTGATTTGCCGACATCATGGTTGCCTTTGACTTATTTTTTGTGTCCTTTTTCTTTGCCTGATTTGCCTTGACCTCAACATTTTTCTTCGCTGCCTTTTCCTTCTTTTTGGCGAGATCATCTGCATTCATCGTAGTGCTTGCCTGCTCACTGTCCGCTTTGCCGATTCCCTGGGCATCTGCTTTCCAGTTTTTATCAATGGCTGACTCTCCGGCTATGGTGGCGGCTGGCTTTTCCGCTACCTTCTGCCCGGCATTGCCTGATTTTTTCGTTTGGAAATATGCCGTTCCCAGCACGGCAGCGCATGCCAGCACAGCACATGCTGCCACATAAAAGCTTCGTTTTGACTGTGTGTTTAGTTCCTTAAAATCATTGCGTTTATTCTTCATCCTGTCCCTCCATTCTGAGACGCTGCCGCCTCTTTTCTTTTATACCAATAGCCGTTTCATTGACATATTTTGTCATGGAAACCGCCTATTCAGAAAAGAAAGAAAAGCACCTCAAATCTATCGAGATGCTTTCCGATATCTTCTGTCTTTATTTTTGACAGGCATTTTCGAATTTATTCAATGACTTTAAAAAATCTAATCGACATTTGTGTGATCCTCTGACTCCTGCGGCGAACTCTGTACCGGAACTGCAGCAGATGTCTTCTCCTGCGAGGATACCAGATTCCCACTCTGGGGATTTATATCACTCTGCCGGGGCACTGAATTCCCACTCTGCGAGTTCATACCTCCCTGCGGTGGTATCGAATTTCCACTTTGCGGATTTATATCTCCTTGCGGTGGAACCGAACTTCCACTCTGCGAATTCATACCTCCCTGCGGTGGTACAGTATATCCCGGCTGTGGCACCATATTCCGATAATTCATCTGTGTATGCACATACACCTTCTTTTCATGATAATAGATCACACTGGTATCTGCCAGCAGATCATGAATTCCGCGGTGTTCTTTCTGCGCCAGGATCAGCAGATATCCCAGATTCATAATCACTCCGGACAAAAATCTGCCGATGCTCTCCCGGTAAAGTACCTCAAAGAATGTCATTTTTCGGTCTTCTGTACTGACCACCCGAAGCTGAAAAAGCTTTTTGCCAAGGGTTGCCCCTGTATAATACGTCAGCAATGTAAAATACAGTACCGTCAACAGATAGCAGACGATGTCTACAATGGAATACTGAAAAATGAAATCCCGCACCCATACGTTATCCGGGCTGTTTAATGATAATATCCACATCGGGATCCGAATCACCAGCAATGCGGCATTGACGATGATCATATCTACCAGGAATGCCGTCAGACGTACGAAAAATCCGGCATATACCTGATCCTTCGTATTAGTCTGCATAATACATCAGCACTCCTTTTCCTTTATTTTCAATAATATCTACCGCCAGCTCGCTGTCAGACTTTGGCATGAGCTTCTGAACAGACCCCATCAAACCGGACAGGAAATCAGAACCGGAGCTTTTAGCCGTATCATACACCACATCATCAGACAGCTTATTTTCTTTCTGGATCAATGCTTTCAGTTCATCCTCGGTACCGATCTCATCCACCAGATTCTTCTCCTTTGCCTGCTTTGCAGAATAGATTCTACCGTCGGCAATCTTCTTGACCGTGGCAATATCAATACCTCTGCCCTCGCTGACAATCCCGGCAAACTGATCATACGCCTCATCCACCAGACTCTGCAGAATGTCATACTGCTCATCCGTCAGATCAAGACCGCCGGAGCCCATGGACTTGTTTTTGCCACTGGTAATATCAATCTCCTTGATTCCAAGCTTATCATAAAGCTTTTTGTAATTGGTCAGAGATACGATAACACCAATGGAACCGGTCCATGTATTACGATTCGTATAAATCTTATCTGCCGCCATAGAAATATAATATGCCCCGGAGCATGCCTGCGAACCAAAGTAAGCATATACCGGACGTTTTGTCTTCTCTTTATACTCCATCAGCTTCAGATACAGCTCATCACTCTCATACACGGTTCCTCCCGGACTGTTGACATACAGAAGGATCGCCTTATTATTTTTAGACTTCTCCAGCTCATCAACATATTTCATGTAGAGATTATGATTGTACTGACCATCATCGGAGCTTGTGAGACTGATGCTATTGGAAGAGTTTGCCTGAATCGTCCCCACAATATTCAGCACTCCCACGAAATCCTCCTCCGGTAATGTAACCTTCTCCTCGGAAGATCCCCAGATGCTGCTTAACATTTCTGATGTACTTGTTTTTGACTTTGTATCTGCTTTTTCTGTAAGTTTTGATTGTACGACATTTGAAAAAATGCCCGTTGCACATACGGCGATAAACACTACGCCTGCCACAACAATTCCAATCCATTGTTTCTTTTTCATGGTGCCTCCCTGTTAAGTTAAATCTTAGAATATCCAAAGCTGTTTACAATGGCATCCAGCTTCTGCTTTCCATCGCAGAACGGGCATGCCCCCGGTCTGTATGTCGCGTAATCCGGAATATCACTGGTGGTAAAAATAGAGTCTACGTCAATGCCGCCTACATTATCCACGGCAGAGAAAAGCGCAGATACACCCTCTACAATGCCTCCATAGTAACTAATGCCATCGATGCTCTGCTGGATAGTCTTGCCTGTGGTTGCACTGGCAATGAGTACCACAACATGCTTATGTAGTACCATTGGCTCTACATTCTCACGGAAGATGATCTGTCCGCTGGAATTGATCTCCGGTGTAATGACATTCACACATTCATGGGAATTCAGAGACATAATACCGGCTGCGGTGAGTTCTTCTGCCAGATATGCGCCAATTACTTCGCATCCGTCCATACACACGATTGCATCTACTGCTGTAGTATGACGATATTTTTTCACCATTTCCTTCGCTACAAGCTGTGCCTCTGTATGGCGATACTTGATCGGTGTCATATCAAGATAGTAATTGATATGGGAATGATTTGTTGCGAAATGTCCCGGAATCGCCTTTAACTCAATCTTGCGATTGCACTTAGCCGGAATTTTAATAATGTTGTCCATACTCATAATAACCCCTCCATTCTCCCTTCTGTTCTGTGATCCAGAGCATCCGGGAACTAATTGATGCATCCATACCGACGAAATGTATCATCTGTTGTCCGCATCGTTTTTTGTTTACAACTGCCCTATGCAAATTGCATAGGGCAGTTAATATGTTGCTCCGTCTCCGAAGCAATTATTTTATTAATCGTCATCCTCAGTAACCTCTACGGTTACCTTCTCAAGATGCCAGATTTCATGAGCATACTCCTCGATGGTACGGTCAGATGTAAACTTACCACTCTTAGATACATTGAGAAGTGCCGATCTTGCCCAGCCCTCTTCATCACGGTATGCAGCTTCAACTCTCTTCTGTGCATCTGCATAGGAACGGAAATCCTTCAAGATAAAGTACATATCCGGACGTCCACCGTTGCCATCTAACAGTGAGTTGTAAATATCACGGAACTCGTCAAGATTTCCGGAAGCATATGTGCCATCTACAAGCTGTGTCATTACCGCACGAATGTCAGAGTCGATATTGTAAATATCTCTTGGGTTATACTGACCATTCTGCTCATATGCAATAACCTCGTCAGAAGAAAGACCAAAGATAAATGCATTCTCTTCGCCAACCTCATCAACGATCTCAACATTTGCACCGTCCATGGTTCCCAGTGTCAGGGCACCGTTCAGCATAAACTTCATATTACCGGTACCGGAAGCCTCCTTGCTGGCAGTTGAGATCTGCTCAGATACATCGGCTGCTGCAAAGATGATCTCTGCATTGGATACGCGGTAGTTCTCGATAAATACAACTTTAATCTTGTCATGGATATCCTTATCGTTGTTGATCACATCACCAACGCTGTTGATCAGCTTGATAATGGATTTTGCTCTGTGATATCCGGCGGATGCCTTGGCACCAAAAATGAAGGTGCGAGGATAGAAATCCATCTCCGGATTCTTCTTCAGCTCATTGTACAGATACATAATATGAAGAATATTCAAAAGCTGACGCTTGTATTCGTGAAGTCTCTTTACCTGCACATCGAAGATGGAACGAGGATTTACCTCGATGCATTGTGTTCTTTGATGTACTTCGCCAGACGAACCTTATTCTGATACTTGATGTTCATGAACTCCTTGCGGCTCAGCTCATCATCTGCATAAATACCCAGCTCACTGATATGTGCCAGATTGGTGATCCAGTCATCACCGATCTTCTTAGTTACCCAATCTGCAAGAAGTGGGTTTCCATGAAGAAGGAAACGTCTCTGTGTAATACCGTTTGTCTTGTTGTTGAACTTCTCAGGCATCATCTGATAGAAATCCTTAAGCTCCTGATTCTTCAGGATCTCTGTATGAAGCTTAGCAACACCGTTTACTGAGAAGCTTGCTGCAATTGCAAGATGTGCCATCTTAACCTGTCCGTCATAGATGATCGCCATCTTCTCCACCTTGCTGTTATCTCCCGGATAAGCAGCCTGGATCTGAAGAATGAAACGACGGTTGATCTCTTCTGTAATCTGATAGATACGAGGAAGCAGTCTTGAGAACAGCTCCAGCGGCCATTTCTCCAGTGCCTCGGACATGATCGTGTGGTTGGTATATGCACATGTCTTGTTGGTGATGCTCCAAGCCTCATCCCACTCAAGACCATAATCGTCAACCAGGATACGCATCAGCTCTGATACGGTTACGGTTGGATGTGTATCATTTAACTGGAAGCAGACCTTCTCGTAAATCTTACGAATATCGTCATGCTTCTCCATGTATTTAGCAACGGCTCTCTGAACACTGGCAGATACGAAGAAGTACTGCTGTTTCAGACGAAGCTCTTTACCTGCCATATGATTATCGTTTGGATAAAGCACCTCACAGATGGTACGTGCAAGGTTCTGCTGCTCTACTGCCTTCTGATAATCACCCTTATCAAAGGAATCCAGATTGAAGGTATCAATCGCCTCTGCATCCCAGATACGCAGTGTGTTTACTACGTTATTGTTGTAACCCACAACCGGGAGATCATAAGGAACAGCAAGTACAGACTGATAATTCTCCTGTACAAACTTGTCTCTGCCAAACTCGTCCTTACGCATTGCTACGTAACCGCCGAACTTAACCTCTACAGCGTATTCCGGACGCTTGATCTCAAATGGGTTGCCGTTCTTTAACCAGTCATCCGGCTTCTCGATCTGATAACCATTCTCGATGACCTGTTTGAACATACCATATTTATAACGGATACCACATCCATATGCAGGATATCCCAATGTAGACAATGAATCCAGGAAACATGCAGCCAGACGTCCAAGGCCACCGTTACCAAGTGCTGCATCCGGCTCCTGATCCTCGATCACGTCCAGATTCATTCCCAGCTCTTCTACAGCTTCCTTGATTGCCTTATTGCCTTTTAAATTGATGATGATGTTTCCTAAGGCACGTCCTGTCAAAAACTCCATTGACAGATAGTATACTGTCTTTACATCCTGCTCCTCATATGTCTTATGAGTTGCCATCCACTGATCAACAACAATATCCTTTACTGCATAGGAAACAGCCTGAAATTTCTCCTGATCACTGGCTTCTTTGATGGATTTACGGAACAAGACTTTTGCATAATTCTCAATGTCTTTTTTGAATTCTTCCTTGTTAATTTCGTTCATTCGTAGTATCCTCCCTGAAATTATCGACTTCTAGATTCTATTCACAGTCACTCTACCATCATATACTATAAAAGTCAAAAAATCAACGAATCCACCCTAATTTGTTGATAAAATTGGTGTGATTTTACTTAGATTTCCTATGTTTTTTGCATATGCCCGCAGGTTTTCGAATAAATTATATCAATATTTACTTTATCATGCGTTTCAGTCTGAAATTCCAGCCGGAAACTGCCTGAGAAAGGAATGAAAAATTTATATGTCATCACTAAAATTTTTTTCTAAAAAAATAAACTCAACTGCCCCTCGTCGTTTTTGCCGGTTTTCACTGTGTTCTGTCGCATCGGCTCTGCTCTCCCTGCTTTTGTTATTCCTGTTTCTGCCTCTGCTGACCGGCTGTGAGAAAAACCAGCTTCCGGAAAAGACCAAAGATCTGGACTTTACCGTCGTTGCAGGAACAGATATTCCGGCAGAGCTGCAGGAGCTTATTGACGAGCGGTGCAATGATGCCTTTGAGCTTACATATTCCGACGGAAGCTGCCTTTATATCGTCAAAGGCTATGGCGCTCAGCAGACAGACGGCTACAATATTGCCGTTACCGACTTCTATGAATCAAAGGATGGCCTTGTCTTTGCCACGGAGCTGACTGGTCCAAAAAAGAACGAAGACACCAGCGAGACAGAAACCTATCCATATATCGTGATTAAAACAGAGTTTAGAGATGCAAACGTAATCTTTTCATAAATTATTCACACATTTCTAACGATTACGACATTGCATCTGACGTACTGATTTTGTACAATGACGTTTAGAAACAAATACAAAGGAGTTATACAAAATGAGTACATTTCCATGGAAATATGAATTATCTGATCACACCTGCTCTGTTTATGCAGGAGATCTCTTAAACAAATACACCAATGTTTCCGGCACACCTCTGCAGATTGAGGCTGTCACAGATACTATGCTGCGAATCCACGCCAGAACTCAGGAGTCTTTTGCCGTTGAAAACAGACCGGTATCTACCGGAACGCTGACTACCGTAACGCCATCCGGCACACAAGCAGAAACACAACCCTGTGCTGCAGTCACCTCTCAAGAGGCATACAGAAATACCATAACTCCTGATGTCTGCGAAAACAGCCACCCCCTCCTCACACTTGCCACAAAAGCTTTGCGTATTTCATTGGACGACCAGCTCCATCTGCAGATCTGCTCTACGGAAGGAACACCTCTTTGCTCGGATTACACAGGAGCACTGCAGGAGGCAGAGTCCCTGACCGAAGAGGAAATTGAACAGATGCGTCAAGAGGGGCACGTCGTTCATGCCGGCGATGACGCCTGTCGTTTCCAGATCACCAAGTCGCTGTACGGCGATGAAGTATTTTATGGACTTGGTGACAAGACCGGCTTTTTAAACAAGATCGGTTACGACTATACCATGTGGAATTCAGACAATCCGGATCCTCATGTGGAAAACCCTACCTTCAAAGCATTGTACAAGTCGATCCCATTTTTCATTACCCTCCGCAAAGACTGTGTCTATGGTATCTTTTTTGACAACCATTACAAGACAAGCTTTGATATGGGCTACAGCTCTACGGAATACTATTCTATCGGTGCCGCAGATGGCGAGCTGGACTATTACTTCATCTATGGAGAAACCATCGCTGACGTGATCAGAGACTATACCGGCATCACCGGACGCTGCCCTCTGCCACAGCTTTGGACTCTGGGTTATCATCAGTCCCGCTGGGGTTACTCCTCCCAGCAGGAGGTTCTTGAGCTTGCTGAAAACTTTATTAAAAATGACCTTCCTTGTGATGTTATCCATATGGATATTGATTATATGGATAACTACAAGGTCTTCACTGTGGATAAAAACAAATTTCCGGATCTGTCCGGTCTCAGTAACACCCTGCAGGACAAGGGCATCCGCTTAGTCACCATCATTGACCCTGGTACAAAGGTTGAAAAGGGTTATCACATGTATGACGAGGGTGTTCGCAATCACTATTTCGCACAGACCCCAGAGGGCGATGTATACGAAAATGTTGTATGGCCGGGAGATTCTGTATTCCCTGATTACACCTCCTCTACCGTTAGAAACTGGTGGGGAAATCAGACAAAATTCCTCGTGGATCAGGGCATAAGCGGTATCTGGAACGACATGAACGAGCCGGCCAGCTTCCGCGGTCCTCTGCCGGATGATGTAGTATTCCCGGGAGACGATATGCCACGACTTCACAAAGAAGTTCACAATGTATATGGTCACCTTATGGCAAAAGCCACCTACGAGGGGATTAAAAAAACAAGCGGCAAACGCCCATTTGTTATTACAAGAGCGTGCTACAGCGGTTCCCAGAAATATTCCACAGCATGGACCGGTGACAATCAGAGTATATGGACTCACTTAAAAATGTCCATTCCACAGTTATTAAACCTTGGAATGTCCGGTATGCCATTTGTTGGCACAGACATCGGAGGCTTTGGCTCCAATACAACCCCGGAGCTTCTCTGCCGCTGGATACAGGCAAGCTGCTTTGCTCCACTGTTCCGTAACCACTGTGCAAAATTCTCCCGCTGTCAGGAGCCATGGCAGTTTGACCGTCAGACCCTCGACATTTATCGTACCTACTTAAAGCTTCGATACAGATTTATTCCTTATCTGTACGATCTGTTTTACGAAGAATCACAGACCGGTATGCCAATCATTCGTCCTCTGGTAATGCACTATCAGAACGATCCGGAGGTTTATGAATGTAATGACGAATATCTGGTCGGAGACCGCATCCTGGTTGCTCCTGTCACTGATCAGGGTGCCCACGTCAGACCGGTATATCTTCCGGAAGGAACATGGGTGGATTACTGGACCAAGGAACGCATCGAAGGTGGAAAATACATTCTTCGGGATGCTCCTCTGGATACATGTCCAATCTATATCAAGGCCGGCAGCATTATTCCTACCTGGCCACAGCTTAATCACATCCCGGATGGCGGTGCCAGAGAGCTCATCTTAGAGTATTACCCTTCTGACGCTCCTGCGGAGTACTGCCATTATCAGGACAACGGCACTGACTTTTCTTACGAAAACGACGAATATAATATTTATCATTTCCATATTGATAGTGACGGTCATCTGTCCACCTCAATGGACCATGAAGGCTATGGCCACCTTTATGACGCAGTCCGTTTAAGTGCCCACTAATTTATTATAAGTAATCTTACCGTTTTTTTCATCCGGTACAAAGCAAGTAGGTAATATCTGCAAAACCAATGATATCACCTGCTTTGCAAAGTACCGGATGTTCTTTTATTAATCTTTTCTTATTCAGAAAAACTCCATTAGAGGAGCTTGTATCCGTCACAAAAACCTTGTCCTCCTCTATTTCTATTCTGGCATGACGCCAGCTGATCTGACCTCCCGGCAATACCACGTCACATCCCGGCGCACGCCCCACAGACACCGTCCCCTCCGGCAGAGGAAGCTGTTCCAATGCCTCCGAATACTTTGAAACATTTTTCAGATAATAATTACTTTCTCCTGTTTTATCCCTTTGTTCCTCTTTATGATACACCTCCTGCTTTAAACATTCCTGTCTCTTTTCGGATTCTCCCTCAAGCTGGTCATCTGTGTTATTTTCCCTGTTCCTGTAGCTTTTCAGGTAGTGCTCCAGCTCTGACATGGAAAATCCTCTTCCCGTCAGCTGATCATACCATCCATATGTAAACTCCCTTCCAAGCTTTTCCTGATGATCCGTCACAGTCAACAGAAATTCGCACAGCTTTTTAACCTGGACCTCCAAAGCCTCTGCAGCTCCGGGAAAATAACAAAATGAAAAGCCCTGTGTTTGTGGATCCCGATAAATATATTCCGGACATAACAGCAAATGTTCTGTCTGAAGAAGATACTCGCCGCACGCACTACAACAGTAGAATATATCATTCCATAATTGATATGCCACCTTAAACCGAAGCTTGTCATGCGAAAAAAATGTGGCAAGCGAAATTTTTTCTCCTGTCAAATAACGATAAATACATTGATTGTCAATATACTGGAGCTGTAACGGAAGGACACCGGAAATTTCGTTATTCAAAAGCATTTTGACATCAAAAGTATCACTCAGATCCTGTGCATTTTCCACCACCAGAAACCCTTTTTCCTCCCGAAAGCGTCCCTCTTGCCGGTCAATCTCCTCCACTTGTTTCTTCCTCCTTTCCCTTTATCCTTAACGCTGTCTCCGGCTGCACGCATGAAATGGTCTGACTCACACTGCTCCGAAAACAATTTCCCAAAAATGGCTGCATAACAGGAATTTTCCATACTGCCGATGCATTGATTTTTCCTTTGGTGCATACAGAATTTTTTTGAAGCTGAAAACCATCCACCTTTGCGATCCAAAGCGCTTCCTGAAGCTTCTCCCTCCACTCATCCATTTCCTGCTGCCCACATTCCTTTTTCTCCTGACGAAGTACAACCATCTCCTGCAGCATTCCATCCATTACTACCTGATCGTGAAGATAAAAAAGCTGGAACATCCATCCATAAAATATTCCAAGAACTACAGGAACGATAAAAGCCGCTTCAACAGTATAACTTCCATCCCACATATACCTGTTCATAATAATCCTCCTTGTATTTCTCTTGTTTCTCATCGTTTTTATCTCTACTCTATTACTATCTTTATAAGTTATCGTATCCATCCCATTTATAAGCACAGCACCGTAATATACCCCATCCACATAAATAGGACCATCGGCATTCTCGTCTCTCTCCCTTTGCGCCATATGATCACTAAAAAAACTGCTGCCACAAAGGAATACAAAAAGCTGCATACCACAAACAGCACGCCGTTCCAGGGCGGCCATACCATTACCAGTATTCCCAGCAAAATTCCATCTGCCTTTCCAATCTGTCCCCTGGTCATAACCGCCGCCACATAGAAAAATACTCCTATGCCAATTCCAAGCAACAGTCCCTGCCACGATATGCTCTCTTTCAACAAATTTCCCATGACACAATAGCAGAGCATAATCCCCACCAGCGGCATCCATACCTTTCGATACATGCAGTCCATAACAGCACATACCCCCAACATAATTATCAGACCCAGATGAAATACTGTACTCATTTCGCTATCCTCCACATTTGCTGCAAGGCGGCAGATTCCCTGCTTTTGACCGCCTTACTGCTTTTACATTTCTCTTTAATTTCGAACATTCCCTTCGGATATGGTATCTGTCGCCGAACGATGTGAAATATACGGTCGCTGCCGATGACTGTTCCACCCCATGACAACAGCTTTCACAAGGATAATAAATTCCTCCGGAATGGTTTCGTTTACTTTTCAATACATACTGTGTGCTTTCCTGAATCCGCGCACGCAAATAGGTGCATTCCCTGTCCCGGTGAAACACTCTTCCACTTTCTGCAATATATACAAAATAATCAGACGACTCATCCGAAGCCATACTGCATCCGGAATAATCCGTGACAACCATCTGTTGATAACGGTTCAACCGAAATATTCCGGACCCCAAAAAGGGAATTCCTTTCGAATAACCGGCATAACAGTATTTCATGCCATCCTCTTCCTTCCACCCCACCCAGACGCCCTGATCAATTACTCCTGCTGCCGACGACATCTTGCTCCCTGTCGCAGCATAAGTTTGCATCGTATGCAAAAGACACATCTGCACATCATTCCCTTTTATCAGCAGAGTAAACAAAACACTTAAAGAGAACAGCACCAGAAAACCAATAGGAACCACAAATGCAGCCTCAACCGTATAGGATGCCTGACACCACTTTTTCCTAAAACATCTCATATATTTTCATCCTTATTACTATTGCCGGGGGCTGTACAGAGCACTTTCTCTATTTGTTATATACTGATTTTTCAATCGACAAGTTTTTACGAAATTACGTAATGCTCTATTTATATCTCATTGAAAGGGGGAAGCGGCTTCTGCCAAACATTATGAACTATTATAGGTTTATTTCTAAAAGAAGATTTGAGAAAGTGCCCTATACAGCCCCCGGCATATTCGTTTTATGAGTATCCATACACGACAGCTATCTGCCTGCTCAGAATTCCTGCCGTACCTTTTTCACTATTTCTGTAGTCTCTTTGATTTGTAAGCCGTTCAAATAAAACCGGCAGATCATATGTAACCACTACTTTTGTCCTGCAAATGCACTGATCAATGGTAAAGGTTTGGTTAAACCGCTCCCGCAGATCGAACTGTATCACATCCAGTGTTCTCTGATACAATTCATCCCATGAATGCATCATAAGCATCAACCACAAGTATTGCGTATACCCAAGACCGCTTCTGTTACCTCCGGCAAGCAGACCGCCCCCCTCTTTCGGAAAGCTATTTGCTTTTTCCCGAAACAGCTTCCGGTTTGCCAGACAGATCTGCGCATACTGCATTTGAAAGCTTCCCTGATCTTTAAATACCGGCACCTGTCGTCCCTGAAGAAGTGCTGTGATATCGACGCATGCCTCTTCCATGGAAAGAACCATCAATATCCCTTTCTGGATAACCGGAATCAACGCTTCTGCCATCAAAGGTGCGGCTATAGCCGTTGCCGTCTCCAGACTCTGCGCCTGAAGCGCCGGATCCTTTTCCACATATAAAAAATTAGTCATTGTCCGGATCAGAAACAGATGGTTGATCACTGTACCAAAGGCTTCCTTCTGGCTGTTCTTTCCACTGATCAGATACTCCAGTCCATAGGGTACAGTTCCTTTATGCTCTGAAACATATGATTCCAGCTTATTGGTTACATACACTATAAGCTCACCCTTTTTCCCGGAATCCGACATCATTTCATCATTCCACATGGAATCCTCCTGCTTCAGAAACTTTTTCATAATTCCCAGACCCGATTTTCCTTTTGTCCAGCTTTTGGTTTCTCCGGCAGGCAAATCCACCGGCGCAGCCTCGGTTTGTCCCGCAGTCTCCCGCGAATCAATCTCCCTTTCACACAGGCTTGTCGTGTCACAAACCAGAGAAAGCACTCCATCCTGCAGCAGTTCTTTAAGAAACTCCAACGGATTTTCCACCTTTTTCTCCGGCTTTCTCAAACCTGCCTCCTCCGAATTATCTTTACCGGCATCAGGATTATTTATTTGATCTGTCTCCTTCCCTACCTCCAGAGAATCCGTCTCCTCTAAATCTCTCAACAGCTCCTCTTTTTTGCCCTGATCAGTTCCCAGTACCTGTTTGATGAGATCATC
>JBNMJP010000022.1:0-16480 GCA_050873905.1 Jutongia sp.
GCACTTCCAAAAAGAAGAATAACGGTTTTATGCATTCTGACTCCGGTCTTACCGGGGAGGATTTAACGGAGGGGAAAATGCCTGAGAAACGACAGGAGATCATTGTTTCTGCCGACAGCCCGTTAAAGGTTGGCTCCCGGAAGCGTATTTATTTTTCCTGCAAAAATTTATGGGGAGCAGGGAAAAAGTGCTGGTTTGATATGACAGTGACCGGCAAATGCAGCAGAAAAGGGGAACAGATTTATTTCACCCCGGAATTTTGTCATATGCTGACTCCGTCGATGGATGGATACAGCTATCGGCTGGATTATGACCAGGACGACATGACAAGAGTATATACAAAAACCAGAAACTTTTACCCGGTGATCGCAGATGATCTGAAGGATAATGAAGTACGGGTATCCAAGAACTATAAATTTCCATCTGCGCTGGATTATCAGGGAAACTATATGACGGTTGAAAGCGCACTTTGTGGAAAAATATTACCGTATCATGTGTACCGGACCCAGGGGAGTTCCGTGGTTGAGGTAGGTGCAAAGAAAGATGATACGGAGCCACAGCTTAAGTTGAGAAATAATGGATATCTGGAACTGCAGATGGATCCCGGTGATCAAGGGGGAGCATTTATTGAGGTGAGTGCGGAGTTGTTTGAAAAGCTGTATCCGGATCCCTGTGCACAGGCCAGCGTATATATCCGTCATTATACAAAGACCGATCAGGTGATCAAATCCCTGAATAAGAAAGGATATGATGCGGTCAGCACATACCGGGTCAGCACGACGGAGTACATTATGGAAAAGGTATTCAAGCGTCTTCGGATTATTGAGTTTTCTACGGTTGTGCTGGTAATGCTTGTGTTCATGATGGTGTTACTGCTGCGTCAGAATGTGAAACAGAAACAAAAGGAATTACAGCTGCTCCGGTTTATGGGAATGCAGCAAAGACCGTTAAGGATCATGGTATATCTGGAATTGTTAGGTGTTGATGTTTTGGCGTGTCTGGCGGTAATGCTCCTGTTCTTCTGTTTCGGACACCGGATCCGGTCCATTGACAGAATTTTGGATTACCAGAGCATTTGGAGTGCAGCAGGATATTTTGTTTATAATCTGTCCGTTGTCGTGATAGGAGTTACAATGGCTTTGAATAAATTCCGGTCATCCACAGGATGGCAGAAAGGAAGGAATTAAATGATTAGAGTAAATAAACTGGATAAATATTTTAATAAGGGAAAGAACAACGAAAATCATGTTCTGAAAGAGGTCAGTCTGGAGCTGGGCGAGAAGGGACTTGTGTGCATTCTCGGAGAAAGCGGTTCCGGCAAAACAACGCTTCTGAATACGATTGGCGGTCTGGACACATTCCGGAGCGGATCTGTGGAAGTGGATGATGTGGTACTAAAGAAATACGAGCAGAAGAAAATAGAGCGTCTGCGCAATCAGAAATTTGGTTATATCTTTCAGAATTATTATCTGCTGCAGGATTATACCGTGGCATATAATGTCAAGCTGGCACTGAACGTGTTCGATCTGACGGAAGAGGAAAAGGATGAGCGCGTAGACTATGTACTGGAGGCACTGGGAATGTCACGTTACAAGAAAAAACGTGTTTCACAGCTTTCCGGCGGACAGCAGCAGAGAGTATCCATTGCCAGAGCCCTTGTAAAATCTCCGGATATTATTCTGGCAGATGAGCCTACCGGTAATCTGGATGAGGAAAATACCCTGAATACCATGAGTATTCTGAAAAGCATTTCCAAGGAATGTCTGGTGATTTTAGTATCTCATGAAAAAGCCATTGCCAAATTTTTTGCGGACCGGATCATTGAGATACGGGACGGCGAAATTGTAAGGGACTATGAAAATAATGCCACGGGCGGATACCAGAAAATAGACGATTCCAATATTTATCTGCGGGATATGCAGGAGCAGACGGTCGAGGAAGATTTTGTCAAGCTTTCCTTGTACCGGGAAAGCTTCGGGCAGGATGATCCGGACGGAATAGAAAACCGCAAGCTTCATATTAATCTGGCGTGGAAGGATGGCAAGCTTTACATACAGACAGAGGATGATATCAATCTGGTGCTGACCGGCGAGGAATCCGGCTGCGTGATGTTGGATCAGAGCAAACCGAAGCTGGATCAGAGCCAGATGGAGGAGGTTTCCTATGATCTGCCGAAAATGCAGGCGGGACGAAGCCGTGGACTGCCGTTTCGGGAAATCCGGAAACTGGCATGTGAAAATATCCGGATGATGGGGAAAAAGCATCGGTTTATTGCAGGGATCCTTCTGGTAACCTCTGTATTGCTGGTGTTAGCCCTGGCTGATTTTATGATGCAGCATGATATCAACAAGCAGGAGATCGTGACGCAGGATTCCCATTATGTCACGGTGAAGCTGGAGCAGGGCAAAGGCGTAGACGGCAGTGAATTTTATACACAGGCACTGGAATACTGCAAAGAGACATTAACCTCTGATGTCAATTATAATGCACTGACCCAGGGAACATTAAATATCGGGTACGATGGATTTCGCCAGTTAAAGCAGGTAAATGCGAAAATCGAAGATTATTCTGCAGTGGATTATAATTTGTTGAAAAAAGAGGATCTGATCTGTGGACGTCTTCCGAAGAATCGTAAAGAGATGGTCATTGACAAGTGGCTGTTGAATACATTTCAGAAATCCGGCAGCGTTGTGGCATCCCTCTACAATAATGAGGAGTCTCTGCTGGGGCTCACGGTGATCACAATGGTATCGAATCTGGAGTTAAAGATCGTCGGAGTATCGGATACCGGAGAACCATCCATTTATGTCAGCCCATATGTGGCATTTGGAATGAACTATGGAAATAAGCAGGTCATGCCGATAGAGGAGCTGCAGGAATTATATCCAAAAGAGTTTGGTAAGACGAAGCTTGGGGAACAGCAGATCCTGATCGATACAGATAAATATGAGGAGTATGAACACCAGAAACGCTGGGAGAGTGGCGAGATGATCACGGCGCAGGCGGAGCAGTATCTGGGAGTATCCCCCTGCAAGATTGTTGGAAAATTCCCGAAGAGCAGTGGGGCGGAATATGTGCTTCCAAAGGAAAGATGCGATCAGATCAAGCTGGAATATGTAGCGGATGCGAAGCAGTTTCAGGTGTATACAGATAATGTAGAAGAAACCATACAGTATTTCAAAAATAAAGGAAAAGCGTATTCGCAATATTTTAAGGTAAAAGCACAGAGTAATGCACAGGCTCAGATTGATAAGTACCAGAAGGACCAGAAAGAAAGCGGATTAAATGCAGGATATATTGTTACAATAGCGGTTGCGGTATTATCACTAATTATGATATATTTTACTATAAAGTCAAATGCAATGGCACGAAGCGAGGAACTGACTGTTTACCGCCTGATCGGAATTGCACCGGGAAGCATTCTCAAGGCATATATGCTGGAGATGATCATGATGACGGCGTATACCTGTGTTCCGGCAATCCTGATCACCTGTGGTGTGATCAAATTTATCACTTCGATCCCGTCACTGGAAATCTATCTGCTGTTCCCGTGGTGGATGGCGGCACTGCTGATCGCTGCTATGTTTATTGTCAACACGATCATCAGTATTCTTCCGGTACACAGGATTCTGCATACACCACCGGCACAGCTGGTACAGTAAAAATAGAAAATGAACATAGATTGGAGAAGCAATATGCAGGTGTATTTTGCACCCTTAGAGAGCATCACCGGGTATGTATTCCGGAATGTGTTTGAAGAGTATTATGGAGGAATCGACCGGTATTTCACACCTTTTATCACGGCAACGGACAGCAGACGTCTGAGAAACAAGGAAATGCGGGATACCCTGCCGGAAAACAATCATGTGAATCGTCTGATCCCGCAGATCATGAGCAACCGTGCAGAAGAGTTTCTGCGGGTGGCAGATCAGATGGCAGAGCTGGGGTATGATACGGTGAACCTGAATCTGGGCTGTCCCGCCCGGACAGTAGTGTCCAAGGGGAAGGGCTCCGGTTTTCTGGCAAAAACTGTGGCACTTGACCGGTTTCTGGAGGAGATCTACCGGGAATGTCCGCTGAAGATATCAATTAAAACAAGGCTGGGGATTGATGACCCGGAGGAGTTTCCGGAGATCATTGACATTTATAATAAGTATCCCGTAGAGGAACTGATCATTCATCCGCGGGTACAAAAGGATTATTACAAAAATACACCAAATCTGGATATGTTTGAGGAGGCAGTCAGACGCTGCAATATGCCGCTGTGTTATAATGGTGATATCTGTTCTCTGGAGGATTATGAGCGGATCCGGGAGCGTTTTCCGGAGGTGTCCCGCATTATGATCGGCAGGGGGCTTATGGCGCATCCGGAGCTGGCATTGCAGATACAGGGGAGAGAATCGGAAGCTGGCAGAACGGATCTGTCTAAAAAGGAGCGGCTCAATCATATTGGTGCATATGCCAATGCCCTTTGCGAAGCATACTGTGAGGCGTATGGTCCGGGACAGCCGGTACTGTTTAAGATGAAGGAATTGTGGGGCTTTCTGGCAGACAGCATGCCGGATGGCAAAAAGCTTCGGAAAAGGGTACACAAGACACAGAGGCTGGATGGATACCGGCGGCTGATGAGGGAGGTGTTTCCGGACATCTATTCTTAAAAAGAAAGGAGCAGCAAATGGAAAAGATGAAAAAACGTATTGGGAAAGGGATTATAGCAGCGATTATCGCAGTTGGTGCAGCGGGTCTGATTCTTGCCGGGATTGGTTATAAGGGACTGCTGGAAAAGCGGTCGGCTTCCGGGGCAAGTGTTTCTGTAGCCGAGATAACAGGAACTGTTAACGAGGAACTGACCAAAACAGCACGGGCAGCAGGGGCAACTCCGGTGGAGCAGCACGGAGCACTCCACGTATCCGGGACGGATCTCAAGGACAGCCATGGTGCCAAATTCCGGTTGAAGGGTGTCAGTACCCATGGCATTGCCTGGTTTCCGCAGTATGTGAATAAGGATGCGTTTCAGACACTTCGGGATAACTATGGCATCAATACGATCCGCCTGGCAATGTACACGAATAAGTCGGAAGGATATGGTCCGGATGCGGTCAAAAAGGTTCAGGAGGGTGTGAAGTACGCTACAGAGCTTGGGATGTATGTGATCATCGACTGGCATATTCTTAACGACGGTAATCCAAATCAGCATAAATCAGAGGCAAAGAAATTCTTCACAAAGATGTCGAAGAAATACGGCAGCCAGAAGAATGTTATTTATGAGATATGCAATGAGCCAAACGGCAATGTTACCTGGAATAAGCAGATCAAACCGTATGCAAAAACAATGGTCAAGGTCATCCGGAAGCACAGCAAAAATGCCGTGATCGTGATCGGAACACCGACCTGGTCGCAGGATGTGGATGTCGTAGCCCAGAGTCCGCTGAAAGGGAAGAATCTCATGTATGCGCTTCATTTCTATGCCGGAACACATAAGGAATGGAATCAGGAAAAGTTGAAGACGGCGCATAAAAAGGGTCTGCCGGTGATCGTGACAGAGTTTAGTATCTGTGATGCTTCCGGAAACGGTGCTCTTGATAAGGCTTCCGGTAATAAATGGCTGCGTCTGCTGGACAAATACAATATCAGCTACACCGCATGGAGCCTCTGTAATAAGAATGAGTCTTCTGCGCTCATTGCCAGCTCCTGCAGTAAAACGAGCGGCTGGACGTCCGGTAATCTGTCTGCGGCAGGAAAGTGGTATTTTAACAAAACGAAATAAGAAAAAAATGGAGGTCACCCGGGGGAAGTGGGTGACCTCTTTATAAAGGGGAAACAAATAAAAGATAATATGTAAAGTTAACTCTTCTTTTATACGTTATAATATATTACCGAAAAATGCAATACCTTTTTTGAAAATATTTTGTGAAATTCAGGAGAAAAAATTAATAAAATGTGAATGAACTGTAAAAATCAGTTGCCTAAGACGTGCTGTATATTATATAATATAAACAAATTCATAGCGCAAAGGAGCGCAGAAAGAGGTAACACATGATAACGTGGACAAGGGAAGAATTAAAATCCAGAGGGAAAGCGGCAGTAAAGATGTATTATTGGAAGCTGGTGCTGGTTTCATTGATCTTATCGGCAATCACGGGAGGAGCTACAAATGCCGGCAGAAACGGAGTGAAAAATTCCGGCACCGCGGGAAATGGGAGTGCCGTTGATGTATCCGGTATTTTAAGCGGCTTTAATATGATGGCGGTACTGGTGGCATCTGTTGCTGTATTGGTGATCCTGCTTATTGCATTTGCCATTCGTGTGTTTGCACTGAATGTGCTGGTAGTGGGATGTAAAGGGTTTTTTAGTCAGAGTATGACCGGTGAACCGGAGTTTCGGGCGCTTGTAGATGGTTTTAGTAATAATTACTGGCATTGCGTAAAAACATGTTTTTTGAGAGATTTATTTGTGGGATTATGGAGCTTGCTTTTTGTGATCCCCGGTGTGATAAAGAGCTACGAATACCGCATGGTGCCATATCTTCTGGCAGAGCATCCGGAGATGAGCAGCAGCGAAGTGCTTGCACGAAGCAAGGAAATGATGGACGGCAATAAATGGGCGACCTTTGTACTGGATCTGTCCTTTATTGGATGGGCACTTCTGGGTGCGATCACCATGGGGCTTGTATTTATTTTCTGGACTTCTCCGTATATTAATGCGACAGAGGCTGCATTATATCACAGACTGAGTGGTCAGGACAGTTACGGAAACGGTGGTTATGGTCAGACAGGTTACAGTCAGGACGGCTATGGTCAGGGTAACTATACCCAGACCGGTTATGACCAGAATGGCTACAACAGTCAGGAAAATACGGCTCAGAATACGTATGGTCAGGGTTGTTATACCCAGACCGGTTATGATCAGAATGGCTACAGCAATCCGGGGAATACAGATCAGAATGGTCAGAGTGGCTATGACCAGAATTATTTTTCTGATAAGTAATGACCGGAACATATCTCTGAAAGGTTAGAAGGTATGAGAGGGGGGAGTGTATGGGAAAAAACAGACGGGGAATCAGACACAATCTGCTCTTGATGGTGACCCTTCCTACAGTGGTTCTGTCAATATTTGTATTAATCTTTGGAGCAGTGACGTTTTATCATTTCTATTGTCAGAGCATTCGGGATGAGCTGGCGGCCACCACAAATATGATGGTGGAATGCCTGGATCTTACCGTCAGGGGCGATTATAAATACGAGAATGGTCTTTTGCTGAAGGGAGATCTGAACATCACGGATTCCACTATGCTTTACCGGGTGCGGGAGAAGTCACATATTGATACCACTATTTTCTGGGGAGATACACGTATCATAACCACGGTGGAGGATGAGGATGGTATATCGGCAGCCGGGACAAAGGCAGAGCAGGCTGTCGATGATGTAGTGCTTGCCACAGGAAAGGATTATTTTTCAGATAAGGTTGATATTAATGGAACGAAATACATAGGATATTATAAGGCACTAAAAAATGAGGACAATTCCGTGGTGGGGATGGTCTTTGCGGGAAAAAAACGAAGTACCGTATATTATAAGATCTTACGGATTTTGGCATGGTTTTTGGGGTTTTCGGTTGTAGCTGTTTTTGTGGCTGTTCTGTGTACCCGCCGGTATTCCAACGGTGTCATTACGGATATTGCTTCTATTAATCATTTTCTTCAGACGATTTCTGAGGGGGCACTGGGCGAGAATTTGGACGAACGGATCCGCAGGAGGAAGGACGAACTCGGAGATATCGGAGTTTATGCGGATAAAATGAGAAGCAATCTGCAGAAGCTTGTGGAAATGGATGCCCTTACTTCTTTATATAATCGGCGCAGTGGCAATCGTATGATGATAGCTCTGGTAGAACAGAAGGCAGTATACACGGCGGTGATGTGTGATATTGACTTCTTTAAGCGGATCAATGACACATATGGTCATGCAGCGGGAGATCAGGTTCTGATCGAGGTATCCGCAGCAATCAGGAAAAGTGTTGGAGAAAACGGATTTGCCATCCGCTGGGGTGGCGAGGAGTTTCTGGCAATCTATTGTCTGGATCTGACCGAGGCGAGGAATCGGGTCGGGGCACTGCAGCAAAGTATCCGGGATCTGGTAGTAAATTACGGTGGCACAGACATACAGGTTACCATGACCTTTGGCGTCACGGAAAGCGCGCCGGCAGAGTCCTATGAAAAGGTGGTAAAGAGAGCAGATGAAAAGCTGTATGTAGGTAAAAATGGTGGAAGAGACCAGATCGTAATATAGTCAGCGGACTGAGAAAGGAATGTGAGACTGATATGAAGAAAATAATTATGCTGCTGATGGTATGCGTACTGATATCAGGAGGATGCGGGACAAAGAAAAACACCGTACATTCTCTGGATGATCTCAAAAATAAATCCATTGGTGTACAGATGAAAACCACAGGAGACATTTATGCAAGTGACATCGAGGGCGCAGAGATCAAGAGATTTAATAAAGGGATTGATGCGGTAAAAGCGCTTCGCAAGGGAGTGATTGATGCAGTGATGATCGATGATGCGCCGGCAAAAGTCTTTGCGGATCAGTTTGATGATGTAGAGATTTTGTCGGAGCCTTATGCGGAGGAAGAATACGGTATCGCTGTCAATAAGGACGAGCAGGAGCTTTTGAAACAGATCGATCAGGCTCTGCAGGAGCTGAAGGAGGAAGGGACTCTCGATGATATTGTAAAAGCGTGGCTTCAGGACGGCGAGACGCAGACGGCATACGAAAGCAGCCAAAAGAAAACGGGCCGGAAAGAGTTGGTGATGGTAACGAATGCGGAGTTCCCTCCATATGAAAGTAAATTGGACTCCGGCGATATTGTAGGCATTGATGTGGATATCATGAAAGCGGTCTGTGATAAACTGGACCGCAGACTGAAGATTACAGATACCGCATTTGATTCTGTGGTCGCAAATGTAGAGCGTCAGATGGCAGATGTGGGGATGGCGGCGATGACGATTACCGGGGAAAGGAAGAAAAGTGTAGATTTTACACATCCATATATGAAAGCAACACAGGTAGTCATCGTTCGTAAATGATCGTTCCTAATGGTGAGTCTTCTGTCGGGCACAGAATTTTGCAGAGAATGACCACAAAGGTAGAAAGGATTGCAATAGGAAATATCTGGTAAAATATCTACATAGGTAGAAAGCTTTGTTTCTTTGAGGGACAAAGCTTTTTTGCATGAATATGTAATAATTTCTTAAAAATTTCACAAAATGCTGGTTGACAAAATAGAGCAATGTTACTATAATTGTTAATAACGTGTAACATTTATGTAATAATTTATCAGACACAAAACTTTATACAGAATAAGGAAAACATAGAAATTATTGAGAAGTACGATTTACAGAAAGGATTTTTGGTATGTTAAAGTCAAAAAGATTGAAAAGGAAAGCGGTTTGTTTAGGGCTTACGGCGACGCTGGTTGCTGGTTTTGCAGTGACGTTTGTCGTTCCTACAGCAGCAAATATCTGTCGTGAATTAAATATGGCAGGCATTTCTCTTTCTCTGGATAAGTTTTCATCTAATAATAAGGACTCTATTATAAATTCATCTGTGTCTCAGCCGGCACAGACGGCAACAGAATCATCTGTATCTGCCACACCGGAAACTACCGCAGAAGCTACGGCAGAGCCGGCGAAGGAGACAAAGAAAGCACCAAAGAAGAATGACACACCGAAGCGTGTGGACAAGGGGCTTGTTACTGACATGGATGTAAAGGCGATTTCTACAGCCAGCGATTACGTTCATGTTCGTAAGAAACCAACAACACATAGTAAGATTGTCGGCAGACTGTACAAGGGATGTTCTGCAGATATTTTAAAAACGAAAAAAGGATGGGTAAAGATCCGTTCCGGTAATGTAACAGGTTATATTAAGAAAAGTTATCTTGCGATTGGTGATGATGCCAAGAAGATGATTGGCAAGTATGGTCAGAAATATGTACGTGTTAAAACAACGGTTGTGACGTTGAATGTACGTAAGAAACCAAATATAAAGTCAAAGATTTTGACACAGATTCCAATTGAGGAAAATTATGATGTGATCAAAACAACGGATCACTGGTATAAGATTGAGATTGATGGAGATACAAAGGGTTATGTACGTAAGGAATATGTAACACTTCATGTAAGATTTAAGCATGCGAAGTCTATGGCGGAGATTAAGGCAGAACACCGCAGAAAGCTTGCAGCAAAGAGAGCCGAGAGACAGAGACTTGCAGCACTTGCAGCGTCCCGTGCTTCCAGCAGCTCTTCTTCCAGATCATCCTCCAGCAGATCATCTTCCAGAAGAAGCTATAGCAGTTCTCGCAGAAGAAGTTCTTCCCGTAGCAGCTACAGCTCACGGAGAAGTTCCAGCAGTTCATCTTCCCGCAGCAGTTCCAGCAGCTCAAGCTATACAGCATCTGCAAGTGGATCTACCGGATCAGATATTGCAAGCTATGCACAGAAATTTGTAGGAAACCCATATAGATGGGGAGGTACAAGTCTGACAGGTGGTGCAGACTGCTCCGGTTTCACAATGACAATATATGCTCAGTATGGTTACAGTCTTCCTCACTCTTCTTCAGCACAGGCAGGATGTGGACGTAGTGTAAGTCTTTCCAGTGTACAGCCTGGAGACTTGATCTTCTATAAGCACGGCAGTAGCATTGGTCACGTTGCAATGTACATTGGTGGTGGGCGAGTAGTGCATGCACAGTCAAGACGTACAGGTATTACCACATCCAGCATGTATTACAACCAGCCGGCATGTGCAAGACGTATTGTAGGATAACGAATTGACAAAATTAATGAAATATGCTATATTTTATTTATACAACGGCGTAGTTTTATAAAAACTATGCCGTTTTGTGCATTTATACACAAGATAATTAAGTAAAGTACAAAATAACGTACAGACATGGATGGGAGGTTTACCAGAATGAAAAGAAATGAATTAGACCATATTGATTATGAAATTTTGAAAATGTTACAAGAAAATGCCAGAGTGCCACTGAAAGAGATTGCAGAGAGGGTATACCTTTCCTCTCCGGCAGTATCGGCCCGTATTGAAACTCTTATGAAGAAGGGATATATCGAAGGTTTTCATGCTCAGATCAATCCTCAGGTGATGGGGTATCACATTAAAGCATTTATTAATTTGGAGGTGACTCCGCAGGATAAAAAGCAATTTTACCCATTTATTAAGGAATGCAAAAATGTGGTGGAATGTAATTGTGTAACAGGAGATTATTCCATGCTTTTGGAGGTGCTGTTTCATAGTACAGCGGAGCTGGATCAGTTTATAGGGGAGCTGCAGGAATATGGCAGAACCAATACTCTGATCGTATTTTCCACTTCCGTAGAGCATCGAGGGCTTATTATCGGTTAATGGTGCGCGGGATATCCGGTACAATAGTTATGTGACCGAAAGGGAAAGTTGATTTTTTTGAATTATTGTATATAATAATAAATATCTAGCAGAAATGTATTGGAATGAAATGCTTCCGGAGGTGCCGGGAGCATTTTTAGAGGCATAGGAGGTAAGAATTATGGCATTTTTTGACAGTATGAAGGAAACCCTGACCACAGCAGGCAGAGACGTGAGCCAGAAGGCAAAGGAAGTATCTGGAGTGGCGAAGCTGAAGCTGGATATTAAGTCCAAAGAGGATGCGTTAAATAAAGAGTATATTGCTCTGGGAAAACGTTACTATGATATGCATAAGGAAGGCGAAGTGGCAGATGAGCAGATGGCAAATATCAGTACGCTTTTGAATGAGATTGCAGATCTTAAGGACGAGGTTGTGCGCATTCAGGGTGGTAGCAGCTGTCCACAGTGTGGTGCTGTGATTCCGGATGGAGCAGCTTTCTGCAGTAAGTGTGGAGCAAGGATGTAGTAAACAATACAATATTTTATCATGGAAAACGATCTGGAATATTTTGAAAATATTTTGGATCGTTTTTTGTTGCAGTTTTTGTATCATATTATTTATATTTCGGGAGATAATAATTCTGTTTTAAAGTATCTGGCAAAGTTTGTGCTGCCAGAAATAAAATGCATATCTGTACTGTTTTTGGGACAGATAGAAGGGGCGGTAAGAAATATGAATAATAGAAAAGTTGCAATTATTGGATGTGGATATGTAGGAGCAGCCACGGCGTTTTCCATTATGCAGAGTGGTCTGTTTTCGGAAATGGTGTTGTTGGATGTAGACCGGAAAAAAGCAGAGGGCGAGGCAATGGACATCATGCATGGCATGCCCTTTGCGATGCCGATCCATATTCATGCCGGTGATTATGATGATATTGCAGACAGTGCCATCATTATTGTCACGGCGGGATGCAATCAGAAGCCGGAGGAGTCACGGCTGGATCTGGTTCATAAAAATATTGAGATTTATCGCCAGATCATGGGGGAGATTGCAGCAAGAGAGGTAGAAGGCATTCTTTTGATCGTGTCAAATCCGGTGGACATTCTTACTTATGTGGCATGGAAATTTTCCGGGCTGCCAAAGCATCGGGTAATGGGTTCTGGGACGGTGCTTGATACTGCGCGGTTGAAATGTATGCTGGGAAATGAGCTGGGAGTGGATGCAAGAAGCGTTCATGCGTTTATTATCGGTGAGCATGGGGACAGTGAGCTGGCAGTATTTAGCAGTGCCAATGTGTCGGGAATCGATCTGAAGGATTTTTATGATATGTGCCAACCGGACGAGTATCATGAAGACACGGAGCGAATCTATGATCAGGTAAAGGACAGTGCCTATAAGATCATTGAGAGCAAAAAGGCCACATACTTTGGTGTAGCAATGGCGGTGCGGCGTATCTGTGAGTGCATTATGCGAAATGAGCATTCCATTTTGACGGTGTCCGGTGTCGTGGAAGGGCAGTATGGAGCCTGTGATATGGCACTGAGTCTGCCGGCAATTGTGGGGAGTCATGGTTTGGAGCAGATTATTCAGATCGAATTGGATGAGAAAGAGGAGGAGCAGCTTCAGGAGTCGATCCGGGTGCTGGAAAGCGTGTTGGATGAGTGTATGTAAAGGAACCGAATGATAAGCTGCAGACTACACAAAGTGAAACCTGAAATATTTAAAATTTTATAAAATGCTTGACATAATACTCAAGAAGATTATAATAAATCACATGAAGCGTAATACTCAAATTGAGAATTACAAATGAAAGGAGCGGTTATGCGTGGAGGCACGGGATCAAAATGGAATGACAGAGACTCAGTTTTTACGGCAGTATGATCCGGATCGGTATGAGAAACCGGCAGTAACAGTGGATATGCTGATCTTTACTGTCAATCCCAAGAGAAACTATTCTCTGGAGCTGTTGATGATTGAAAGGGGAGGCCATCCTTATTTGGGAAAATGGGCCCTTCCCGGAGGTTTTGTGGAGATGGATGAGTCTTTGGAAGAGGCTGCCGCCAGGGAGTTGAAGGAGGAGACGGATCTGTCAGATATTTATATGGAGCAGTTGTTTACCTTTGGGGATGTAAACCGGGATCCCAGAATGCGCGTGATCTCTGTGGCATATATGGCGCTGGTGCCGAAGGAAAAACTTCATCCGGTAGCCGGGGACGATGCGGCGAATGTGCGATGGTTTACGATCAAGACACAAGAGGATGGCAGTCTGCTCCTGTTGGCAAATGGAGTAACCTTGACGGAGGAGAGCATTGCGTTTGACCACGAAAAGGTGATCAAGACAGCCCTTCAGAGGATGAGAAATAAGGTAGAGTATACAGATATTGCTTTTGAACTGGCGGGAGAGAAATTTACATTAACCCAGCTCCAGTCAGTTTATGAAGCGATTCTTGGACGGGAACTTCATAAGCCTAATTTCCGCAGAAGTATAGCAGACCGGGTGGAAAAGACCGGGGAAAAGGAGACACAAAGTTTGCATCGCCCATCGTGCCTGTATCGTAAGAAGGGCGGAGAGCGAGAACATCGTTTTTAACAGAGAGGTGGTCATTTATGGGTAAGGTATTAGTTGTAGTGGATATGCAGAACGATTTTATTTCCGGTAGTCTGGGGACGAAGGAAGCACAGGTGATCGTGCCGGCAGTTGTGGCAAAGATCAAAGAGTATCAGGAGAATGGAGACAAGGTAGTATATACATATGACACCCATGGGGAGAACTATATGGAGACGCAGGAAGGACGGAATCTGCCGGTAAAACATTGTATTCGTGGAACCTGGGGCTGGGAGCTTCCGGATGAGATTGACGAACTGGCGGCAGGGGCAGAGAAGTACGAAAAGCCAACCTTTGGAAGCCGCCGGCTGATGGAGGATCTGGCAGAATGGAATCCGGATGCGATTGAGTTTGTGGGGCTTTGTACGGACATCTGTGTGGTATCCAATGTGCTTGGGACGAAAGCGTGGCTGCCGGAAACTCTGTTGACGGTGGACAGCAGCTGCTGTGCCGGGGTGACACCGGAGAGCCATGAGGCAGCGCTGGCGACTATGCGGTCATGTCAGGTAAATGTGATATAGAGAAAGGTCGTGATAACGATGAAACAATTTGATAAACGTAATTTAACAATGGTAATGGACTTTTACGAACTGACCATGAGTAACGGATATTTCCGGGAGCAGGACAGAGATACCCGTGTAGCATTTGATGTATTTTACCGCAAAAATCCCGACGGCGGTGGATATTCCATTTTTGCAGGACTGGAGCAGATCATAGAATATATTCAGGATCTTCATTTTGATGATGACGATATCGTGTATCTGCGGGAGCAGAAGATCTTTGAGGAGGACTTTCTGGAGTATCTGCGGAATTTCAAGTTTGAGGGAGACCTCTATGCATTCCCGGAGGGGACGATCATGTATCCGAATGAACCGATCTTAACGATCGTAGCGCCTCTGATCGATGCACAG
Organism: Jutongia sp.; assembly: GCA_050873905.1. Classification (GTDB taxonomy): domain Bacteria; phylum Bacillota; class Clostridia; order Lachnospirales; family Lachnospiraceae; genus Jutongia. The sequence continues at coordinate 14,923 of JBNMJP010000022.1, forward strand.
CTTGTGGAGACGGCAGTGCTTTTGCAGGTCAATCATCAGTCTCTGGTGGCAACGAAGGCAAGCCGTATCGTCCGGGCAGCCCAGGGCAGAGCTGTCTCTGATTTTGGCGCCAGACGTGCCCACAATATGGATGCGGCAGTATATGGTGCCAGAGCAGCGTATATTGGCGGAGTGAACGGAACGGCGACGGTGCTTTCCGGAGAAATGTTTGGCATTCCGGTAGGGGGGACGATGGCACACAGCTGGGTAATGTATTATGAGGATGAGTACACAGCATTCAAAAAGTATGCGGAGACATACCCGGATGGAACCGTGCTTCTCATTGATACCTATGACGTATTAAAGAGCGGTGTGCCAAATGCGATCCGGATTGCCAAAGAGGTGCTAGAGCCCATGGGCAAGCGCCTCAAGGGTGTACGTATTGACAGCGGTGACCTGGCATACTTGTCCAAAAAGACCCGGAAAATGTTGGATGAAGCAGGTCTTACAGACTGCCAGATCGTAGCCTCCAACAGTCTTGACGAATACACGATCTCTTCTCTGATCGATCAGGGGGGCTGTATTGACAGCTTTGGCGTGGGGGAACGTCTGATCACTTCCAAGAGTGAGCCGGTCTTCGGAGCTGTTTACAAGATATCTGCGGTAAAACGCGATGGCGTATACCAGCCAAGGATCAAGGTTTCTGAAAACGTGGAAAAGATCACAAATCCGGGACTGAAAAAGGTTTACCGTATTTATGATGAAACAGGAAAGGCGGTGGCGGATCTCATCGGCAGGTATGATGAGGAGATTGACCTTACAAATCCGTTCCGTTATGTGGATCCGGTTGCTCCATGGCGTCAGCGTACCTTTGACAACTGTACCGGTAGAGAGCTTCAGGTGCCGATCTTTAAGGATGGAAAGCTGGTTTATAAGCTGCCGTCTCTGGAGGAGATCCGTGCCTATGTCAAGGAGCAGATGAAGGAAGAGATGTGGCCGGAGGAGCAGCGTTTTGAAAATCCTCATGTACATTATCTGGATATGACACCGAATTATTATGATATGAAGATGGAACTGCTGTATGAGGTGCAGAAGTAGTTCTGGCAGCACCGTCAAATTTCCCGGAATGGTTGACAAATCGGGGGAGGAATACTAAAGTAAATAGGATAGGGTTATTATAAGAAAATTAGGAAAAGAGGGACAGCAGATGGCAGAGAAAAAGAGATTTTATCTGACAACCGCGATTGCGTATACGTCAGGAAAACCGCATATCGGTAACACATATGAAGCCGTTCTGGCAGACAGTATCGTGCGTTTCAAGAGACAGCAGGGATATGATGTCCGTTTCCAGACAGGAACGGATGAGCATGGCCAGAAGATCGAGCTGAAGGCAGAGGAAGCAGGAATCACACCAAAGAAATTTGTAGATGATGTTTCCGGACAGATCAAGACAATCTGGGATCTGATGAATACGTCTTATGACCGTTTTATCCGTACGACGGATGAGGATCATGAGAAACAGGTACAGAAGATCTTCAAAAAGCTTTATGATCAGGGCGACATTTATAAGGGATTTTAC
>JBNMJP010000023.1:0-16165 GCA_050873905.1 Jutongia sp.
GATCGCTGCAGCCTGGATGCGGTAGATGCTGTGCTTCCGGCAGGAACTCTTTCCGGAGCACCGAAGATACGTGCTATGGAGATTATCAATGAGCTGGAAAACAATAAACGTGGGATTTACGGCGGAGCCATTGGATATATTGATTTTACCGGTAATCTTGACACCTGTATTGCGATCCGTATTGCTTACAAGAAAAATGGTAAGGTATTTGTCCGTTCCGGTGCCGGAATTGTGGCAGATAGTGTTCCGGAGAGTGAATATAACGAGTGCTTAAATAAAGCAAGAGCTGTTATGAATGCGGTAAACGAAAGTGATGAATTGGATTAAGGAGGATTAAAACATGATTATATTGATTGATAATTACGATAGCTTCTCCTACAATCTTTATCAGCTGATAGGAGAATTGGAGCCGGACATCAAGGTGGTGCGCAATGATCAGTATACTCCACAGGAACTGGAGGAGATGCATCCGACGCATCTGATCATATCCCCGGGACCCGGCAGACCGGCAGATGCAGGAATCTGTGAGGAGGCAATCCAGTATTTTAAAGGAAAGCTTCCGATCTTAGGAGTATGTCTGGGACATCAGGCAATCTGTGAAACCTTTGGAGCAACCGTTTCCTATGCAAAGAAGCTGATGCACGGTAAAATGTCTGTGACAAAGCTGGACAACACATGTCCGATCTTTAAAGGCATGGGAGAGACCACAGAGGTGGCAAGATATCATTCTTTGGCAGCAGTCAAGGAAACAATTCCGGATACCCTGAAGGTGACCGCTGAGACAGAGGACGGAGAGATCATGGCTGTAAAGCATACAGATTATGATATATATGGTGTACAATTTCATCCGGAGTCAATCCTGACACCGGAGGGCAGAACAATATTGAAAAACTTTTTGGAGGTGTAAAATCATGATTAAAGAAGCAGTAGCACTCTTAAGTAAGAGAGAAGATTTGGATGACAGCATGGTAGAGCAGGTGATGGGAGAGATCATGACCGGCGAGGCAACAGACGCACAGAAGGCAGCGTTTTTGACCGCACTCTCCATGAAGGGTGAGACCATCAGTGAGATCACAACAGCAGCAAAATATCTGAGAGATCACTGTGAGCATTTCGAGAATGACAAGGATGTACTGGAAATCGTGGGAACCGGCGGAGACGGCTCCAATACTATCAATATTTCCACGATCGCTTCCCTGATCGTATCAGCAGGAGGTGTCACTGTGGCAAAGCACGGAAACCGTGCCGCATCAAGCAAGTGTGGAACAGCAGACTGTCTGGAAGCCCTTGGTGTTAAGATTGATGTAGACGCAGACAAGATGAAGAAAGTTATGGATCAGATCAATATCGGTTTCCTGTTTGCACAGAAATATCATCCGGCAATGCGTTTTGTGGGACCTGTCCGGAAGGAAATGGGCATCCGTACCCTGTTTAATCTTCTGGGACCTCTGGCAAATCCGGCAAGAGCAACCATGCAGCTTTACGGTGTGTACAGCGCAGACCTCGTAGAGCCTCTGGCACATGTACTTCATAACCTTGGTGTTAAGAAGGGCATGGCTGTTTATGGTATGGACAGCATGGATGAGATTTCCTTAAGTGCACCCACAAAGGTCTGTGAATTTGACGGAGACGACTTTAAAACATACGAGATCACACCGGAGCAGTTTGGTTTCAAGACCTGTCAGAAGAGTGATCTGGTGGGCGGTGAGCCTGCAGTCAATGCACAGATCGTCAGAGATATCTTCGAAGGAAAAGAAACAGGACCAAAGCGTGATGTTGTGTTATTAAATGCGGGCGCAGCATTCCATATTTCCAAGGAGAATGTTTCTATCGAGCAGGGTATTGAAATGGCAAGAGAGATCATTGACAGCGGAAAGGCACTGAAGCAGTTGGATGACTTTATTGAGCTGACAAACGCATAGGAAGAAATACAAATGGCACATAAGTGCCGGCAGTCCGATGTTTATGGACTGGGAAGGGAATAGAAATTATTATGACGATATTAAATGAGATTGCGGCAAAAACGAAGGAGCGTGTCGCGCAGTTAAAGCAGGAAAAGCCTTTGGAGGAAATCAGGGAAAAGGCTCTGGCTATGAACAGTGACACGGGTTTTCCTTTTGAAAAGGCGATCGCAGCACCGGGACTTTCCTTTATCTGTGAGGTCAAAAAGGCATCCCCTTCCAAGGGAGTGATCGCAGAGGAGTTTCCATATGTGGATATTGCCGGAGATTACGAAAAGGGTGGCGCCCGTGCAATTTCGGTGCTGACGGAGCCGTACTGGTTTCAGGGCAGTGACGATTATCTGAAGGAGATCCGGCAGGCGGTCAGCATTCCCATCATCCGTAAGGATTTCGTGGTGGATGAATATATGATCTATGAGGCGAAGCTTATGGGAGCGGATGCAGTTCTTCTGATCTGTGCCATCCTGACAGATGAGGAATTAAAACGATTTTTTGATATTGCGGACAGCTTAGGACTGACAGCTCTCGTGGAGGCACATGATCAGGAAGAAGTAAATCGTGCTTTAACTATCGGAGCCCGTCTGGTCGGCGTCAATAACCGTGATCTTCATACCTTTACCGTTGACATTAATAACAGTATCCGCTATCGTCAGAGTGTGCCGGAGAATGTACTTTTTGTATCGGAGAGCGGGATCAAAACAAAGGAAGATATCCGTCAGCTCATGGAAAACAAGGTCAACGGTGTGCTGATCGGAGAAACCATGATGCGCGCAGATGACAGGGTGGCAGCGGTAAAGGAATTTATCGGCTATGCAGAATAATACAAACGATACCGGTTACAGGACGGTATGAAATATAAAAAGAAATGGAGAATTAATTATGAGTCAGAAGGGAAGATATGGTATCCATGGCGGACAATATATTCCGGAGACCTTGATGAATGAGATCAAGAAGCTGGAGGATGCCTACGAGTTTTATAAGAAGGATGAAGAGTTTAATCAGGAATTAAACACGTTGTTAAAAGAGTATGCAGGACGTCCTTCACTGCTTTATTATGCGGAGAAGATGACAAAGGATCTGGGAGGAGCCAAGATCTACTTTAAAAGAGAGGATCTGAATCATACCGGTTCCCATAAGATCAATAACGTACTGGGTCAGGCACTTCTTGCCAAGAAGATGGGCAAGACCCGTATCATTGCCGAAACCGGTGCAGGACAGCACGGTGTAGCGACAGCGACAGCGGCAGCACTCCTTGGTCTGGAATGTGAGATCTATATGGGAAAAGAGGACACCATCCGTCAGGCACTCAATGTATATCGTATGGAGCTTCTGGGGGCAAAGGTTCACCCGGTGGAGAGCGGCACCATGACATTGAAGGATGCTGTCAATGAATGTATGCGTGAGTGGACCAGCCGTGTGGATGATACTCTGTATGTGTTGGGTTCCGTTATGGGACCTCATCCGTTCCCAATGATCGTCCGTGATTTCCAGAGTGTCATCAGCCGCGAGGCTAGAGCGCAGATCCTGGAGAAGGAAGGAAAGCTTCCGGATGTGGTTATGGCATGTGTCGGCGGCGGCAGCAACGCCATGGGAATGTTTTATGAGTTCATTAAGGATGAAGATGTTAAACTCATTGGCTGTGAGGCGGCAGGCCTTGGTGTAGACACAGACAGAACGGCGGCAACCATGGCAACCGGTACAGAGGGTGTATTTCATGGCATGAAGTCTTACTTCTGCCAGGATGAGTATGGACAGATCGCACCGGTATATTCTATTTCGGCAGGACTGGATTATCCGGGTGTTGGACCGGAGCATGCATATCTCAAGGATATCGGCAGAGCACAGTACGTTCCGGTAACCGATGAGGAGGCTGTGCAGGCATTTGAATATATTGCCAGAGAGGAAGGCATTATCGCAGCCATCGAGAGCTCTCATGCAGTAGCTCATGTGATGAAGCTTGCACCGACTATGAGAAAGGATCAGATCATTATCTGCTGTCTGTCAGGACGTGGCGATAAGGATGTGGCAGCAATCGCAAGATACAGGGGGGTTGATTTACATGACTAGAATTCATAACGCATTTGACGGCAAAAAGGCATTCATCGGATTTGTAACAGCAGGAGATCCGAATCTTGATAAAACAGAAGAATTTGTACTGCAGATGGAAAAGGCAGGAGCGGGGCTCGTGGAGCTTGGCATCCCGTTCTCAGATCCTATCGCAGAGGGACCTGTGATCCAGGAGGCAAATATCCGGGCGCTCAAGGCAGGCTGTACTACCGACAAGCTATTTGATATGGTGGCACGTCTCCGTCAGAAGACACAGATTCCGCTGGTATTTCTGGCATATCTCAATACATTGTTTAAGTATGGCTATGAGAAATTCTGTTCCAAATGTGAGGAAGTCGGGATTGACGGCGTGATCATTCCGGATATGCCGTTTGAGGAGAAGGGGGAGCTGGCAGATATTGCGGCGGCTCATAATGTAGATATTATTTCTCTGATCGCACCGACCTCCGAGGACCGGATCCAGATGATCGCCAAGGAAGCCACAGGATTTATCTATGTAGTTTCTTCTATGGGAGTAACAGGTGTCCGCAGCGAGATCACCACAGATGTGGGCAAGATCGTTGGCCTGATCAAAGAGGTGACAGATACACCGACAGCTGTTGGTTTTGGTATCAATACCGCGGAGCAGGTGCATAAGTACAGCTCTATTGCAGACGGAGCCATTGTGGGAAGTGCCATTGTAAAGATCGTTGCCAGATACGGCGAGGATGCAGGCTCCCATATTTATGACTATGTTCATGAAATGGTGGAAGGACTGGCAGACTAGTTTTTGATCAATATTTTAAAAGCGGCTGGAAAGACAGTCGCTTTTTTTGCTTTTCTTTTTCTGCGAAGGATGATATAATCATATCAATAAGGTTTTATTGTGGGAAGGTAAAACAAAGGGGAAGGCGTAAAGTACAAAATCACATATTTACAGCAGAAAGGATAAAAGGGTAGACAATATGTGGCAAAAGCTATTTTATTACCCGGTCGCAGCGATATCAGAGAGAATGACATTTATTTCTGTGATCGCAGGCCTGGTGGTGTTTATTGTTGTGCTTTGTGCGGGAATTGCATTTTTTGGTATTCAGTTTAAAAAAATCTACGAGGAAAAGGAACGATATGATCTGATCGCAGCACAAAAGGAAAGTATCTGGCTGGATTATACGTTTTCGCCCCAGCATCTGGTCGTGACAGGGGCTATCGGACAGTTTACCGGATTTGATATGCTGGATTTTATGGGCGTAGAGGTCTATGACATCTATAACTGGGTCAATGAGGAGGCAACACCGGTACGGTCTGCAATACGTAACTTTTTTGACAGTGGAGAGAAGTATTTTAAAATGGATCTGCAGCTTCGCAGACTGGATGATACCTGTGCGTGGTATGCGGTGACCGGCACTCTGGTGAAGCATGAAAAGAACCAGAAAAACAAACGATTTGTTGTCCGCATGGAGAATATCGATTCCCAGATGACTCAGGAGAAGGAACTGACTGAGATGGCAGAAAATGATCTCCTGACGGGTATTTTAAACAAAAAGACCATGGAGAGCAGAGTTTCTGCACAGCTGGAGCATCGTATGGGCAGTGAGAATCTGGTGTTCTTTATGATTGATCTGGACAATTTTAAGGAAGTCAATGATAATCTCGGTCATGCGTATGGAGACCGTGTTTTGACGGAAACAGCAGAAAAGATTCAAACCGTCTTTCCTGCCAATGCGTTGATCGGACGTCTTGGCGGTGATGAATTTGCGGTATTTGCGGGCTTTGATGCCTTTGATCAGGAAAATCTCACTGAGTATATGACCAAGAAGGGTGAGCAGCTCTGTCAGACCCTCAAGGCAAAATATGCCAATGGGGATCATGAGGTAGAGGTTTCCGCAAGTATCGGTATTGCATCTGCACCGACAGATGGAGAGGATTTTATGTCTGTTTATCAGAAAGCGGATAAGGCATTATATCTGTCCAAGCGTTCAGGAAAAGACAGATACAACCTGTTCCAGCACAGTGCGGCAGACGAGTAACAATAGTTTCTATATATTACATGACAGGTATTAGGATGACACAAAGATCGGGAATAAATTGCCGATGGCGCAGATAGACTTGATTTTGGAATGGAGGAGCACATGACGAGCGAGTATGCATATGAAGTGACCGCAGCAATCTTTCTAATTGTGATCACGGTCAGCTATAAAAAGAAAAACTGGCTGGATCTGTATATGAACCGCTGCTTTGAACAGTTGTTAAAGGCAGGTGTGCTTTTTACGATTGCAGATATCGTGATCAATCAACTGCGTGAATTTGTGTTCCCGGAGAGTATCTTTATCCGTAATCTGGACTGTGTGATTCCGAGAATTGCCATGCTTTGGATCGCTGTTTATTATTTTCAATACTGGCATGCTCTCAGTGGGCACCGTCTTATTTTAAGAAGTATTCGTAGTGTGGAAATGATACTTCCGGCATTGGCAGTGACAATGCTTGATATTACCAGCCCTGTCACACATCTGATATTTTATTATGATGCACAGGGGATTTATCATAGAGGACCATTATGTAATCTGATCATTTTGGTGATCAATATTTACTTTGCAGGAGCCTGCCTGATGGCACTTCGGAATCGTACGGATTCCTGGATCCGGAGGGGGATTGTGTGTGTGATACTGTGTATGATGTATGATATCACACTTGTGGTGCAGTTTGCTTTTTTGAAAAACAGATATCTTTTATCCTTCTATGCAGCTGCATTTATGATCTTTGTGTGCTATCTGCTCTACCAGAATCTCGACCGGTATTCAGACCGGATCAGCGGAGGATTTTCCAGAGCAGGTTTTCGAAAGGTCATTCAGGAGAAGTTCAAATATCGTCAGAGATTCAGCTGTCTCTTTATCACGATCCAGAATTACCAGAATATTCTGAGCATTTGTGAGGAGGATGAATTATCCGGTGTTATGGGAGAGATTGGTGATATTTTGCGTAAGTATGGTGGCAGACAGAACCAGTTTCACATTCATGGGTCTGATTTCGCTGTTTTGCAGCAGAAGGAACACGAGAGTGTCCAGCTGTACGAAATGGTTTCGCAGATTCTTCCGGGCACTGTCCGGATCAACAATAAAAGCATTCCTATCAGTTATGGGTTTTATATGCTGACCCTGGAGGAGGCAGCATATGACCAGTCCGAGTTTTATAAGATGGTTGCCAGCATGAAAAAAATGCTCAAGGATCAGCTTCATGACAGACAGCTTCTCCGGTATGAGGGAGAGGTACGCCGAAACATTGATCTGGAGCTTCAGATCGGCAGAATGTTAAAAAAGATTATGCAGGACAAACGCTGCGATATCTGCATTTCTCCGATCATTGACAGCCAGACCGGAAAGAGGCATGCAATTGAGGCAAAGATTTACATGCTGCGGGAAAATGGAAAGCCCATACCGGAAGGTGCGATCTGGGCTGTTGCTAAGGAAATGGGATATGTCCGTGAGTTGGGACGTATTACGTTGGAAAGTGCCTTGGAACTGGCTCAGAAGGAGAGAATTTTAGAACATGGCTTTAAAAAGCTGATTGTAAATGTGACACCGCTTCATATTAGTTCGGAAACGGTATTGCGTGAATACAGATTTTTGGCAAAGAAATATGAATTTCCTCTGAATCGTCTCTGCCTGGAAATGACAGAGGATATGAGCGTGCCGTTTGAACGTCTGGAAAAATATATTAACGACCTGATCAGTGAGGGCGTGACGGTTGTTCTGGACCGTTATGGCGACAATGTATGTAATCTGCAGGGAATCATGAGAATGCCATTTAGCGTAGTAAAAATCAGTGAAAAGATGGTAGAAAGATATTGCTCCGGTGAGAGTGATGTCTTAAAATATCAGATCAATATGCTCCATGATAATGGGTGGGATATATGTCTGGAAGGAATTGATAATCAACAGCGTTATGATAAGGTAAAAGGTCTCGGAGATATTTCATATTTTCAGGGACGGTATTATTCCGGGGTTCTGACTCCGGAGCGGATACATTTATATATGGAGGAAGTATAATGGCGGTACAGATACATTATGAGATTGCAGCGATGACATTTATGCTGGCTGCAACTCTGGTATTTTATCATCAAAGGCATTTACGTGTTTATAGGAGCAGTCTGTTTTTCTGGCTTATGCTGCTGGGAGTTGCGACTGCTGTTTGTGATGTCTTTTGCGGAATTGTAATGTATCATTCTGTGCCGATCCGTCTGGGAGTTCTTGTACAGACAGTGTTTTTGACGGTGTCTATGGTATATTCTGTTTGTTATTCTTTATATGCCATGGAGCTTTTGCATCGTTTAGATTATATCTATGGACGCAAAATAATATGGTGTATCCCATTTGTTATTGGTATCATAGCGATCGTAACAACCCCGTTTACCGGTCTGCTTTACCACTTTGATACACAGGGAATGTTTCATAAGAGCGGCTGGTATTATCTGATTGCAGGTATATGTATCGTGTACATACTGGTCCCGTTGATCCTGATGCAGAGGGTTTCCTTTGTTTCCAAGAGGATCAAAAAATGGATCGTGGCCATTCCCGTGGCGGTTGTGACGGCGAAGGTTCTTCAATATGCAGTATTTCCTAATTTCCTGTTTGCCTATGCGGTCAACAGTGTCGTCGTATTCTGCTGCTATTTGTTCCTACAGAATTCCGATTATTATATGGATGAGGTCACAGGATTTTTCAAGATGCATGGCTTCGAGGAAACCGTCCGGGAAAAGATGGCATACAAGGAGGAGTGCAGTGTACTGATCATCCGTATTATTAACTATAATGCCATGACGGAGATGTACGAGGATGCCAAGCTTATCGCAATTCAGGCAGCTATGGCAGAGCTCATGCAGAAGGAATGTGGAGATAAGGATTATTATCATATTGCAGCGTCCACCTTTGCGATTTTGCTGCCGAATGAGAAGGAAGCCAGAGAAGTTCACCAGCGTTTTGTGGATGTGATGCCAAAAATCTGGACTATAGATGGTGAGGAGATCGTTCATGAATATTGTTTTTATGAAGTGAATATTCTGGATGACTGTGAGTCTGTTGATGAGCTTTTACAGAGGGTGGCATATGCCAGATCGGATCATCCGGGTCATCATAAGGCAGGGGAACTGATCCCTCTGACCCATGACGCTGTCAAGCCTGCAGAGGAAAAGCAGATGGTAGCAGAGCTGGTGGAACAGGCAGTGATTGATAACAGTATTGAGATTTATTTCCAACCGATCTATTCACTGGAAAAGGGACGTGTTACCTCACTGGAGGTATTGTCCCGGTTAAAGGATAAGGACAAGAATTTCATCAATCCGGAGTTTTTCATCCATGTAGCGGAGGAAAACAGAGATATTATCGCATTGGGAGAGCAGATTTACCGAAAAGCATGTATCTTTGCCACACAGAATCATATTTTTGATATGGGTATCGACGACATCAACATCAATCTGTCGCCGGTGCAGTGCTGCTATGAGGAGCTGGCACAGGATCTGATCCGGATCGCCGGGGAGTATAATATTCCAATGTCCAGAATGCATCTGGAGATCACCGAGAGCGGCATTATGGACAAGGAAGAGATCCGGGAGACGCTGGAAACCCTTCGTTCCTCCGGAGCCAAGATTGCTCTGGATGATTTCGGAACCGGTTACTCCAATGTCAGCAGTATCGTGAGTCTGCCGGTGGATTTTGTCAAGATTGATAAGAGTCTTGTGTGGTCTTATGGCAGAGGAGAAAATAAATACCTTGACCAGCTGGTACCAATGATCCATGCGGAAGGGAAACGGATCATTTCAGAGGGAATCGAGACACAGGAGCATATTGACATCTTTAAGCGTCTGCAGGGAGATTTTCTGCAGGGATATTTCTATTCCAAGCCGTTACCGGAGCGGGAGTTTTTGCAGTATTTGCGTGAGGCCAATGAAATATCCGGTTAGATTGTTTCTCTACGGCTGAGATGACAGAGGGATTTCGCTGTCATTGTGGCAGTATATAACATATAAACGATATATTACATATGGAGGAAGGATATGGACACAATAAATGTATTGGCGTTTGACCTGGGAGCCAGCAGCGGTAGAGGTATGCTGGCTCGTTTTGATGGGAAAAAGATCACTTTAGAGGAGATTCACCGTTTTCCACACAACTTTTCTGTTTTAAACGGACGGGCATATTGGAATATTGTCTCCCTTTACGAGGAGATGAAAGAGGGGATGCGTCTCTGTAAGGAACCTCTTTCCGGCGTGGGTTTTGATACCTGGGGTGTGGACTGTGGGATGATCGATGCGCAGGGAAATCTTCTCGGCATGCCGGGAAGCTACCGGGATGCGGCGCTGGATCAGGACAACATGGATGCTGTTCTGGCATCCTTTGTACCGGAGGAGAAGGATCACGACAAGGCAGTACAGGAGGGAGAACGCTACGCATTTTCCCAGACAGGAATTGCGAGTCTGGCATACAACACCCTATATAAGCTGTGTTATTTGCAGAAGGCAATGCCAGAGCAGATGAAGGCAGCGGACAAGATCCTGTTTATGCCAAATCTGATCGAATATCTGTTTTCCGGAGTCGTGCACAGCGAGTATTCCATTGCATCTACTTCACAGCTTCTGGATATGAAGGAAAAGAAATGGGCGGTGGAGCTCATGGAGAAGGCGGGGGTCGATCCGTCTCTGCTGGCACCACTGGATTATGCCGGAAAGGATCTGGGACCACTCAGACCGGATATTACAAAAGAGGTAGGTCAGGAGAAGCTTCACATCCTGTCTGTATCGGGACATGATACTGCATGCGCCGTTGCAGCCGTGCCTGCCAGGGAGGAGGAGTTTACCTTCCTGTCCAGTGGAACATGGTCTCTGATGGGCATTTCCTCTAAGACGATGTTAGAAGGAGAACAGGTCATTCATGACAAGATATCCAACGAGGGAACATGGGACGGAGGATATCGTCCGACTGTTAATATTATAGGACTCTGGCTCAATCAGGAGCTGCGCCGCAGCTTTCAGAGAGAAGGCAAGGAGTACAGCTTTGCTCAGATGAATGAAATGGCGGCAGCAGAGAAGCCGCTGCAGAGCTTTATCCGTCCGGACGACTTTATGCAGCCGGGCGATTATCCGGAGAAGATCCGTGCATACTGCGAACAGACCGGTCAGCCGGTGCCGCAGACCGACGGGGCATTGATCCGCTGCGTACTGGAAAGCCTTGCCATGCGTTATCGTCAGGTATACCAGAGCCTGAAGCCGTATATCACATGGGAAGAAAAGCTTTATATCGTCGGGGGCGGTGCACAGAATCAGGTACTGAACCAGTTTACCGCCAATGCACTGGGTATTCCCGTGATCACCGGTGCCAGTGAGGCAACCGCCGTGGGGAATATTATGGAACAGCTTTATGCGCTGGGAGCTTATGAGACCCGGGAAGAGAAATGCAATATTCTGGCAGCTTCCTTTGACACCGCAGAATTCCTGCCACAGGATACGGATGTGTGGGATGAGGCATATCAGCGTTTTGAGCAATTATATCAATAAGATCAAAAGATGCCGGAGAGGCATTGTGTGATAACAGGGCAGCAGAGATCTCAATCAAAGACTCTGCTGCCTTTTACGATGCAAAAATCTTTTCGGACAGGGTTTTACTTTTTGACAGATTTTGGGTATAGTATATAAAGAGAAAGTTTGTAATACAGAGTAATCTATGGAGGTTAGTTATTTTATGGCATCAAAGATTAAAAGCATACAAGAGGTAAAAATACCGGACACATATACACTGGAGAAGTCCGCAGCAATTCCGGAGATCGACAGCTTTGCACTGGCACTCCGGCATAAGAAAAGCGGGGCGAGAGTTCTTTTTCTGAGCAATGAGGACAACAACAAAGTATTCTCCATTGGATTCCGTACTCCACCGAAGGATGCGACCGGTGTGCCACATATTATAGAGCATACGGTGCTTTGCGGTTCCAGAGAGTTTCCGGCAAAGGATCCCTTTGTGGAGTTGGTGAAGGGCTCTCTGAATACCTATCTTAACGCCACCACCTATCCGGATAAGACATTGTATCCGGTAGCAAGCTGCAATGACAAGGATTTTCAGAATCTCATGCATGTTTATATGGACGCAGTTTTTTATCCGAATATTTACGAGCATGAGGAAATTTTTAAGCAGGAGGGCTGGCACTATGAGCTGAACTCGCCGGAGGAACCGGTGACCTACAACGGTGTAGTATTTAATGAGATGAAGGGTGCCTTCTCCTCTGCAGACGGAAAGCTGGAGCGTTTCGTGATGAACGGGCTCTTCCCGGATAATACCTACGGCAATGAATCCGGTGGGGATCCTGCCAATATCCCGGATCTTACCTACGAGGAGTATCTGGACTTCCATCGTCATTATTACCACCCGGTCAACAGCTACATTTATCTGTACGGAGATATGGATATCGAGGAGAGACTGGAATGGATGGATCAGCATTATCTGAAAGATTTCCCTGCGATTGAGCTGGATTCGTCCATTCCTCTGCAGAAGCCGTTCGGAGAACTGAAAAAGTTAGAGACAGAGTACGCTGTTTCCGAAAATGAGGACAGTGACGAAAAGACATATTATGCCTTTGCTGCGGCAATGGATGTAACTCTCGATGTGAAGGTTTGCAAGGCGTTTGAGATCATAGCATATGTTCTGGCAGAGATGTCGGGTGCGCCTCTTAAACAGGCACTTTTAGATGCAGGGATCGGTACGGATATTGATGTGGACTTCTGCGATATCCTGCGCCAGAGTTATTTTGCACTGACCACACAAAATGCTAAGGCGGGAGACAGACAGCGTTTTTATGATATTATCCGCAGCACCCTGCAGGAGCAGGTGAAAAACGGACTGGATCAAAAGGCATTAGAGGCAGCGATCAATGCCATGGAATTTAAAGAGCGTGAGGCAGATTACGGTATGTTCCCGAAGGGACTGATCTATGGTCTGAATACCATGAAAACCTGGCTCTATGATGACAAGATGCCATACGATGCCCTTTGTTTCCAGGATACTTATGAATTTTTGAGAACGAAGTTAGGTACCGGCTACTATGAGGAGCTGATCGAGAAATATCTGTTAGATAATCCTCATGCTGTTCTGGTGGAAATGAAGCCGGAAAAGGGATTGTCCGCCGAGGCAGAGCAGAAGGAAAAGGATCGTCTGGCAGCATATAAAGCATCCCTGTCGGAGGATGAGATCCGGCAGTTGATCGAGGACACCAAAGCTCTCAAGGCATATCAGGAGGAGCCGTCACCGAAGGAGGTGCTGGAAAAGATACCAATGCTCTCCAGAGAAGATATTGGCAAAGAAATTGCGCCAATTTATAATAAAGAAGTGAAGGTGTGCGATATACCGGTGATGCACCATGATATCCATACCAATGATATCGTTTATCTGGATCTGTTGTTTGATGTGGACGACTGCCGGGAATACATGCCACAGATGAGCTTTTTGAAGACACTGCTCGGCTATATGGATACTGCATCCCACAGCTACAGCAGTCTGGACACGGAGATTAATTTCCATACCGGCGGCATCGGCGCAGATGTGAATTTCTATCGTCTGTATGGTGAGGAGGATGCCTGCAGAGTTCGCTTCGAGATGAGTACCAAGGTGCTTCGCAGCAAGCTTTCCGAGGCACTGGAGCTTATGGCAGAGATCATGTTTACCACAAGCTTTACCGATGAAAAGCATCTTCGCGAGGTCGTAGCGGAGGCACGTTCCCGCAAGAAGATGAGTTTGATGTCTGCCGGTCATCAGGCGGCAATGCTCCGGGCAATGTCTCATTTATCAGAAGTAGACTGGCTGACAGAGCAGTACGGCGGTTATGGCTATTATCGGTATCTGGCATCTCTCGATGATCATTTTGATCAGGAAAAGGAAGGACTGCAGAAGGGATGTCTGTCATTGCTGCATAAAATTTTCCGGTGTGCCAATATGACCATCTCCTGTACGGCAGACAAGCAGGGTCTGAAAGCCCTGAATCAGGAACTACCGGCATTTCTTAAGAAGCTGGAGCAGTTTGAAAAGATAACAGATATTGACCGGCCGGAAGACGTAATGACACCATTTACAAGAGAAGCCGGTCAGAAAAACGAAGCGATCATGACACCGGCAGAGGTGCAGTACGTGGCACTGGCAGGAAAATGCAACGATATGTCCGGCATCAAAAAAGGAGTGTTAGACGTAGTACGTCATTTGTTGAACTTTGGCTACCTGTGGAATGAGGTCCGCGTCAAGGGAGGAGCATATGGTGTTTCCTGCCAGTTGATCCGGAATGGAGAGGGATTCTTCACCTCCTACCGGGATCCTGGACTGGAAAGCACTCTGGAGGCATACCGCAAAGCGGCGGCATATCTGCGTTCCTTTGAGACAGAGGAGAGAGAGCTGTTAAAGACCATCATTGGAACCATCAGCGGTCTGGATACCCCAAAACCACCGGCATCCAAAGGAAAACGTTCCATGGGAATTTATCTGTCACAGATTCCGCCGGAGATCTTACAGCAGGAAAGAGATCAGGTGCTGGCATGCTCGCAGGAGGATATCCGCGCGGCAGCTGCGATGGTTGAGGCAATCGCAGAGCATGGCAATATCTGCGTGATCGGTAACGAAAATCATATCAAAGAACAGAAGCAGCTTTTTGACGAGCTGATGACATTATAGTACAAGGAGAAAAAAATGGCTAAAAAACAAGAATTCCGATCCGGTTTTGTGACCTTGATCGGCCGTCCGAATGTAGGAAAATCAACCCTGATGAATCGCATGATCGGACAGAAGATTGCGATTACCTCCAATAAACCCCAGACAACCCGTAACAGGATCCAGACGGTATATACGGATGAGAGAGGACAGATTATTTTTCTGGACACGCCGGGCATCCATAAGGCAAAAAATAAGCTGGGAGAATATATGGTGTCTGTGGCAGAGCGTACCCTCCGGGAAGTGGATCTGATCCTCTGGCTGGTGGAACCTACGACGTTTATCGGCGCGGGAGAGCGTCATATCGCGGAACAGCTCAAAAACGTAAAAACACCGGTATTTCTGGTGATCAATAAGATTGATACCGTAGCAAAGGCAGAGATCCTTACATTTATTGATGCCTATAAGGATATTGCAGACTTTGCAGAGATCATTCCGGTTTCTGCATTAAAGGGAGAGAACACCGATGAGCTTCTGGAATCTATGTTCCGTTATCTGGAGGCAGGTCCCCAGTATTATGATGAGGACACCATTACCGATCAGCCGGAACGCCAGATCGTATCGGAACTGATCCGGGAGAAAGCACTGCGTAACTTAAGTGACGAGATTCCCCACGGAGTAGCGGTGGCGATCGACCGTATGAAGGAACGTCCGGGGGGAACCCTGATCGATATTGATGCCACCATCGTCTGTGAGCGTAATTCTCATAAGGGAATTATTATCGGCAAACAGGGTTCCATGCTCAAAAAGATCGGGACAGATGCCCGCAGAGATATTGAGGCACTTCTGGACTGCAAAGTGAATCTGAAATTATGGGTTAAGGTAAAAAAGGACTGGAGAGACAGTGATTTCCTGATCAAGAATTTTGGTTATCGATCCGAGGGACAGGAGGAATAACGATATGAAAAAGAAAAAATGCATTTTGGCAATGGGAAGCATTGCAGGAGTTATTTTGGCGGTGATCGCAGCTGCAAATATCACAGGAGTGCCTGAAAGTACTATGGCAGCAGTTACCGCCACACCTGTTGCAACAGCAACATCGAAGACGACAGCAACACCGGGGGCAACTGCGTCGGCATCGATCTCTGCATCCCCAAATCCATCGGCAACAGCATCTGCGTCAGCGGCACCGAGCGCTTCACCGACAAAAGAGCCGGCAATGTCTGTAATGAACGCACCGGTGGAGCAGAAGATCACCAAAAAAGGACTGATTTATGAATATACGGCCACATATGCCCATTTGATCGGATGCACCAGCAGTGCAAAACAGAAAAAATCAATCACTATTCCTGCCAAGATCTGTGTGCAGGATCTTTACTATGATGTAACCATGATTGATTATGAGGCATTTAAGGGATGCAAGAAGCTCAAAAACATTACGGTTGGGCGATATGTAAAACAGATCCGTTATGGGGCGTTTATGGGAGACAC
>JBNMJP010000024.1:0-15757 GCA_050873905.1 Jutongia sp.
CACCTGCCCTGAGACAGATTGTATTTTCTCATTTCATTAAAATTATACAAATAATGGAGTTTATGAAACAACCCCATTATCCATTATATTATATTAAAAGAAATGCCTTTGTGCAACCGATAAATCAAGGTTTTCGTGCCATTTCCATTTTTTTATTAAAATCTTCCAATGGCATCGGTTTTGCATAATAAAATCCCTGTGCAATATCACAGCCGCAATCCGACAAAAACTCTGCCTGATCCTTTGTCTCGACACCCTCTGCCACCAGATCAAGCCCTATGGCATGGGTCATCTGTATGGTGTAACGTACGATTTCCTGACCTCTGCCGCTTCCCATAAAATCCTGCAAAAATCCACGGTCGATCTTGATCACATCAAACGGCGTATCCTTCAGCATATTCAGGGAAGAATAACCTGAACCGAAATCATCCATCAACAGCCGGTATCCATGCTCTCCCAGCCTCTGAATATACTCTGCCGACTGATTTTCATCAATGGTTTCCGTGATCTCGATCTCCAGATATCCCTTCGGAATCTGATATTTGTCCACAAGAGCATCAAGCACATCCACAAATGTCCCGTCTTTCAGATGACGCCGTGATACATTCACGGATACCGGCAGCGGTGGGATTCCCTGATCGATCCAATTCCGGATTGCCTTACAAGCCTGCTCCCATATGTACTGATCCAGCTTGACTACAAAACCATTTTCCTCAAATGCAGGAATAAAACAGGCTGGGGAGATCAGCCCTCTCTCGGGATGATTCCAGCGGGCCAGTGCCTCGGCTCCCACAATATGATTGCCTGAAATGCTGTATTTCGGCTGCAGATACATTACAAACTGCCCCTCCCGCAGCGCCTTTTCCATATTATCCTCGACAAACTTCCGGCTATTTGCCTTCTCTCTCATGTCACTCCGGTAATATCCAACATACTGCAGCGCATTTCCCTTCACACTCTGTCTGGCAAACGCTGCACCATCCCCATAATGGCGAAGCTTCTCCGCTGGATCCGTAATCTTACACACTCCAAACACCAGACGATATGGTATATCCCGATATCCCAAAAGCCCCCGGTTGATCCGCTCGATCAGCTCAATGATCTCCAGATCCTGTTCATACGCTGTGATCAGCATAAACACATCCGCCGACAGGCGAACATAAAGCTGCTTATCGCTGCAGACCAGCCGCAGCTTTTCAATGAAGAAGGATAGCATTGCATCTCCTGTCTCCTCACCATACTGCTCATTGATCACCTTAAACCGCTCCACATCAAACTGAATCAGGGCAAACTGCTTCTCCGGAAATTTCTGCATAAGAGCTTCTGCTTCCTCTGAAAAATACTCCGGATTCTTGTCATTTGTTATATTGCGGGCAAGCTTTGTCCGATAAATCTCCTCCGCACTCATCTCACGGATCATCACCAGCATCCGCTCCGGCACGTCTCCTCCAATGCAGGTCTCTACGGTATAGAAGATCCACTCCCCCTCTGCGCTCCGCAGCCGCAGATCAATGCTCACCCGTTGAAATTCCGCCAGGTTCTGCGCTGCTGCCTCAAGCCTGCCTGTGATCTTCTCCTGATATCCACGGCACAACTCCTTATCACCGGACAGAACAATCTCCGGCAATCCCTCCAGCCCTTTCTCTCTCAGAGCCGCTTTATCCAGAGACGGGCATCCCTCATTGACCACTGCCCAGCCATCCTTCCGGTTCCATCCCATCATAAATGTCCCCCTATCGGACAACAGGATCTGAGCCGCTTCCATTTTTCTGCCATCCATTGCTATCACCCCAAACCTTTATTTTTATAAACAATCCATCTGCACCGCTTTCACTCCGTCTCAAGCAGAGGAAATATATGATTAATTATATCATTTATTATAATAAAAAGCTATGCCTGTTGAGGGAAATTTTCTTTCACAAAAAAATGACATAGTCTTTCCGTCTCTTGAAAAACTATGCCACTTTTCCTTCTTGAATAATGTCTTATGCGTTATGACCGATTACTTCCTGATCGTTACTTTTTTCACTTTGCTATAAGAGCCGTACACGATCCTGCCATTTGTGTCGATCCGGTATGCACATACACGAATATAATACGTTTTCTTTTTCTTAAGCTTTCGGATAGTCAGCTTATTCTTCTTCGTAAGCTTTCTTCCCGCTTTCTTAAATTTTTTGTTTGTACCATATTGCACAAGGTATCCTTCCGCACCCTTCACTGCTTTGATCTGGATCACCAATTTCCCGGATGCCTTGTTCTTTACGGAACCAAACGCTGCTTTTCCAACGGAAAGACCGTCGGAAGACGTCTTGGTATCTGTCGCCGGTTTAGCCGTTGCCCTGGTATTTGGTTTTTTCGTCGGTTTCACAGACGGAGTTGCTGTCGCTTTCGTCCCCGGTGTTTTCGTCGGTTTCACAGACGGAGTTGCCGTCGCTTTCGTCCCCGGCGTTTTCGTCGGTTTAGCAGACGATGTTACTGCCGGACTCGGTCCCGGTGTTTTCGTCGGGGTTACCGTCGGACTCGGTCCCGGTGTTTTTACCGGATTTTCACTTGGCTCTTCTGTCGGATCTGATACCGGTGTTTTCGTCGGTTCCGGTGTCAACCCCGGAGATGGTGCCACACTAGGTCCTGCATCCGGTGTTGCCGTTGATCCTGTCCCTGCTGTTGCCGTAGGCTCCACACTTGATGTTACAACCGGCTCCGGTGTCGCTGTCGGTTCCACATCCGGCTCCGGCGTCGGATCAATATTTGGAGTTTCTTCCCCATCCATTTCCTGCTCATCATACGTTACCTCTGCCGAAGCGTCCATGCCGATCTCATAGGTTTTATATTCCTCACCATCCAACACAACATTGATCTTTCTGGAATCCGTACCATTGGATATGATAATACTCTTCTCCACCGGTGTCTCATATTGATTGTTCACCCGCAGTGCCGTGATCGTTCCATCCTCTACTGCCGCAGTGTATGTCAATTGTGTATCATACTGTTTGGAAGGCTTCACGATACTAAACACAGCCGAATTGTCCAGCAGATTCAACTCATCCATCTGCCCCTCTCCGGTATAGGCCATTGCCTTCATGGATACCGATACGTTATCGGATTCACTGTCAAATTCCGGCTTGTATCCAAACTGTAAAATATACTCACCACGATTAATCGCTTCCATGGCATCGCCGCCCTGGATCACAATCTGCTTTTTATCTGCGTCAAAGGAAGCAGACTCCGTAACCGGCCGCACCGTTAATGCCTCCTGATCTGCGGATGTCAGATCCAGACGGATCGTATCATCTGCTGCGAGTGCCTTCGTTCCTGCATTGCTCACAACAGTTTGCACGATACGTTCTCCTCCGGATAATATCTCTGTCACTTCCGGACTTCCTATAACAATATCCGCTCCAAGTAAAGTCAGTCGGGCCTCCGCCTTTGCACCATTGTCGGCAACAAGGTCAAAGTTCTCGTTTTTCAGGGTGTCACCAACAGTATAACAAAAGCTTACCTGCCCCCGTTCTCCGCTTTCCAGATGGATCGGAAGTTCCGATGCCACCGTAGAACTTCCCTGTTTTACCGTTACATTATCCATCGCCTTCCGGCCTGCATTGACGAAGGATAATGTTACATTGATGGTACTGTTTTTCTCAACATTTTGACCAAATGTGTCGGCTGATACCTCCTCAATTGCATCCGTGATCTGTTTCTGGCTGCTGATCAGCCGTACCGGCTTCTCCTCGTCCTGCGTCTGAGCAAACGGTGTATCCTCCTGCGTATCCTCCGTCTTGTCAACCGCCTGTGCGCAGGCAACCGCAGTGAATTTATCCCCATCTACTGCCACGCTGCTTCCCGTCAGCATTTCTTCTGCAGCCGCTACACTGTTCAGTGCATATTTCATGGACAGCTTTCCGGCCTGCGGATTCATATATTTCACGTAAGTATGCATGGCAGAATCTTCACCGGCTGCCTGCCAGCAAACGGCACTGTCTTTCACAGTGCTGCCTCCTCTGGCAAAATCAAAATTCTCAGAAACTTCTCTGGAATCATCTTTCATAGAAATATCATTTGCACTGCCATCCTTCTGATAGCCCTGTACAACCAGATAGGAATCCGTCAGCTCATCCTTTCCGTATTCAGACTGTTTCCACGCTGCAAGGAAGCTGCCTCCCTGATCACTCACATACTTCACGCGAGGCTGGGTCTCTCCTGCATTATTGCAAGTGATCCGGTTTACACTCTTCTGTGTTCCATCCTCGATCATATAAGAATAAAGCTCTCTCTCCTGCACCTTTTCACTAGTTCCCATGGCCGCTAATACCATTGCCGTGCCATCATCCCCCAGTGCCACATCATACGCCTGTACTCCCTTAATCTCACCACGCTCTAAATATGCCGGGGTACTCCACTCATTTCCGTCGTAATAGCTGTAACACAATTTCTTCTCGCCCATCGCATCCTTCTGAAGGGTCTCTGCATCAACCCCCGCAAGGTCATAAGAATCACTCTGCCATACCACGATCGCTTTTTCATCTCTCACAGCCACTTCCGGTGCCATATCCGCAACCTTATTGTTTGTAAGACATGTGTGCTTTCCGTTGACATACACATGGATCTCGGATGAATTGAAGGTGTCATTTAACTCCTTGTTATCCACCGATCCATCAGACATCATATCCGGATCATAATCTACGGAATCAAATGTCAGAACGTTTAAATCTCCATCCGCCGCATAATCCACGGAATTTATAGTTTCATTTTTCCCTGCCGTTCTCCACGAGGTCAGCTCCTCCGGCTTCGTCCAGCTGCTGCCGGATTTCGTACTGACTGCCGGATTGATGCTTGTAAGGTCATCCAATGTATCCGAATATGCAAGTCCCATGCTGTCCGCATCCTCTGCAAGTACCGGAGTAATATCCGGATCAATATACTGCGTCCAGTCGATTCCCCGTTTCATAGAAGAATACTGCACCACCTTACTGGTGCTCACGCTGTTCATATTGGCAAAATCAAGAATATTCGGTCTCCCGGACGGGAATTTTGCCCAATCCTGATAGGTTTTGGCTTTACTGAAGCCGGTTCCGCAGATTCTCTTTTTATAGCGGACGATCAGTCCTTTGTACTCAAAGTTAAGTGCAATATCACCTGTAAAATTCAGACAGCCGCCATAATAGGTCTTTGTCTGATCCAGATCCTTAAAGGTAATGATACGGTTATCATAACCGATCGATAACTGCCCCTCCGGTCCAAACTTCAGCTTCACGATCTTTCCATCAAAACCGATACCACCGCTGGCGCATACATACCCCTGCACTCCAACGATAATATCTGTCACAAAATCATACTCACTTGTAATGGTTAAATTATTGGACTGGAAGTTCATTCCAACAAACTTATCATGATATGCATTCTTTCCACTCAGGAGTGCATCAACACTTACCGAGCATCCCACTTTAATTCCATAATAGATTGGAACAAAACCAACCACCGTATTATTATTAAATCCAAATTCATAGCCAAGAGATCCGGCAATGCCGCCACCGGTATAGGTCAGCACCCATTTTCCATTGATATAGTCCGCCGTACCAAATGCATAACCGGATATCTTCTTGGTGACATTATTGTCGCGTAGATCGTTGATCGTGTCCGTTACAACCGAAACCACATGATTTTCATCCAGTCCTGCTGTTCCGATTGCGATCATAAAGGTTTTCTTCATCGGATCTTTTGTGTCCTGATATGCAATCTTCATTGGCAATACCTTCGGAAGATCAAATGAAAAATTACGGTTAATAATCTCTCCTGCTGAGATTGTCGGGGTCTGCACCGAACCACAAAAATTCATTTCTGTCGGTTTCGCCGGTGTTCCTATATTTGAAACATTACTCACGGTAAATCCACCCGGCATATCCATAAGTAATGCTCCACTTGCTGCCTTTACCTGAAACTGTGGTGTATACTGTCCGGTCTTTGTATTTTTCGTATTGACCTCAAATACCGTTTTCACCCATTCATATTTCATTCCTTCGACCGATGCATCTGTCTCAGAAACCGGCTGGATCTCTTTCCCGTTGATCGTCATTGTCAGCGAATGCTTCTGTGATGCCTTAGAATACACATAAATGGTCTTTTTGGCACCTTTATTCAGAACAAAATTTCGTATAGGTGCACCACCCACATCTTTGATCATCAGAGCGCAATCTGTATTGACTAAAGTTGCCGATGCTTTCATCATAACTGTTGTTCCCGTATTTTTCTGAACGCCGCCCCGATAAACCGGATAGCGTACAAGCTGTGCCGCGAACGAATCGTCGTCTGACGCAATCTCCGTCACAACATCTGCATCGGTAAGCTCTGACACACCACTGTAATCTAATGCGATTGTTTGAGCCTCTACTGCCTTGTCTCTTTTGATCGTTTTGGACACGCTGGAGATCACATTTCCCTCCAGATCAACAATAAATGACCGGATCAATATATTTGTATTTTTGACCTTTCGAAACGAATCGGTCAATGTCAAATTCTGCCGGTATTTGGAAGACACCTCATAATTATTGATAGGATACGCTCCTGTTCCCTCGCCGCTTTCCATATCTGTAAGAGGTACCGTCAACTGACATGTGCCACAGGTCACACCAATCTCAACATCCGTTGAAGACGGTTTCCAGACGATCGCATCTCCGTTGGAAAGCTGTTTTACTTTTTCTGCTGCACTGTTTGAAACATCCCAGGTAACTTTCTTATCCGATTCCGTTTTTGCCTCAAAGCTTGCTTTATCACTATCTGATAAATAAGACTTATAATTATCTGAGCTTATCGGTCTGATAATATAAAGCTGGTCCTTGAGGGTCTTAACATAAACGCTGATTCGGTATATCTGGCCACTTGTTTCATCCGTTACGGTCATATATGCAAAACCGTCCGTCTTGCCGGTCATAGTAACCTTAGACCCCTCCACGGAGCACTCGAGAATACTCTCATCCGAAGACTTAACACTAAATACGTCCTCCTCGCCTGCACCGCCTTTAATATCCATATAACGGGTCATGACTGCCTGATTCAGCACACTGTAAAACGCATCGGCATCATCCGCCGCGTCCAAGGCGTCTGAGATCAACGTCTCGTTGGAGAGAGTGTATACCTTCGGAAGCACTGTTCCATTCTCTTCCAAAGAAAGTGGCGATCTGTCTGTCTTCTCCCAGATCGCATACATCGTCAGAGACCGCTCTCCCTCATAACGTGCGCCGGAAGCATACATCTTGCCGGAGCCGTCCTTCCTGGTGTTCCATCCAACAAAGGTGTAACCGCTTCTCTGCGGCTCCTCCATTGTAAGCACAGAATGATACAGATCCTCTTTCCGCTGTGTATCCGGCATTCCGGATACTTCATCTGTCGTATTGGCATTATAATTCAGGGCATATTCTCCCTCTAACATTTCCATATCTGAAAATGTATCCACCGAATCCATCACATCTGCGGTGATCCCATTTGTAACAGCACCGGACCACGCAATATAATCTCCCTTTTTGTAACCACGGTTACAGGAAATATAATATCCAAAGCCGTTTTTGCTGACAAACTGTACACCATTTTCATCATACTTCGTAACCTTTCCCTGACAGATCAGTCCCTCAATGCCATTCTTATAGGTCGCTTTCATGTACTTTTGGCCACTTGTTGTCAAACACACATTCCCAGAATCACCGACTTTAGAGTAAGAAGGCAAATTTTCAGATGTACCGGCCACCACAGGTGTTCCGTCCTTTTCAAACATGAATAACGCAAACGGATACGAAGAATCTCCGCTGTACCGGAATGCAAAATACCGGTCCATGACCTGTGCTTCCTTGTACTGATGCCCTGTGGACGCATTCGCTGTTCCCCAGGATGCATCATATGGAAGCCCATTGATCCGATTCGCAGATGTGACATTGTCAAAGAACTGATCTTTCCCAAGTTTCACGCGGAAAAGACCGGATTCATAATAGCGTTCCCACACAGCATACAGGGTAAGAACACTGTCTTTTGTATAGGCGCCACCCGCCTCATAAGAATCTCCTGAACCGTCTTCCTTCGTATTCCAGCCTTTAAAACGATACCCTGTTCGCACCGGTTTCTTCTCCGATAACATAAGTGCCGTTCCCTGCTTTTTCACCTGTTCCTCCGGCATATTTCTAACGGAATCCCCGTTCGACTGATACATAACCGCATACTCTCCGGAGGTCAGCTGATTGGAGGAATACTTATCCATGCCTGCAAGCTCTTCCATCGTCACATCAGTATCTGCATTCACCCATGTGATCTTTTCTCCCACGCCACGCCCCTGATTTCCACTCAGATAGTAACCAAAGCCGTTGGAGCTGCTGAAGTACAATCCATTTTCATCTGCCTTACCCATGGCACAAAGCGCCATTACTCCCTCAATACCATCCGTATACGTATCCTTCATATACTTTTTCGAAGCGGTTGTCAGACAAACATTATCTGATTTACCAATTTTGGAACTGGCAAGCAGATTCCCGGATCTGCCGGCAACTACCGGTGTTCCATCATTTTCGTACAGACATAATGCGATCGGATAATCCGAATCGCCGGAGTATTTCAATACAAAATAACGATCCTTCATGATCGTTGTCTTCAACTGATGTCCCCCTGACGAATGCGCAATTCCCCAGGATGCATCGTAAGGCAGTGAATTCAGTCTGCTTGTTCTCATTACATAATCAAACAGCTGATCAATACCATACCGTCCGGCAAATACACCGGTATAATATTCTCCCTCGTGCACCGCCACCTGCTTTTCTACAGAGGCTGCTCCCACCGTAATTCCCTGAAAAGGTGTTGACGAAAAAACCATAGCGATCGTCAACACACCACAGAAAATACGTTTTCTTACCTTGTGTAGATTCCATTTCATAGAACCCCTCCTTTTCCTGTTTTATTCGATAAATATAGGGTTAAAATATATTATATCAGTTTTCGGAGTTGGGGGTTCTAAATAGAGTGAATGGTTAAAATATGGTGTGAATAGCACACCGTTTCAGAAAAAACAGATTCCATAAAAAAAGAAGCCTTATCTCTAAGACTTCTCTCATCCGCAATGCGGAAGAAGGGACTTGAACCCTCACGTCGTTGCCAACACTAGATCCTTAGTCTAGCCTGTCTGCCAATTCCGGCACTTCCGCATGTTTCGCTCTGCACTTTTGCGCCGCGAACAAATAAGATATTATCACCTGTATTTCTATTTGTCAACAGTTTTTTTTAATTTTTGAAATATTTTTTAAAATAATCCCATTTTTGCGACGCATCTGTTACAATAAAACTACTATAGAAAGAAAGGAGGATCTCCATGAAAAAAGACGGTTATTATTCTTCCGGTCAATTTGCAAGACTCGCCGGGGTTTCTGTCCGTACGATCCGGTATTATGACAAGCAAAATATCTTAAAACCATCCCATGTCAATGAAAACGGTGCCCGCTTCTATACAGACCGAGATCTGGCAAGGCTGCAGCAGATCCTTCTACTGAAGTTTCTTGGTTTTTCTTTGGATGATATCCGGGAAATGACCGTGGATACTGCCGATTATCATATGATGAAAAATTCTCTGGAACAGCAGCATAAACTGATCCAGGACCGAATTGAACAAATGCAGCTTGTAGAGGCTGCGATCCGCGATACTGCTGATGCCATGGAAAAGGAGCATGAGCTGGACTGGAGCCAGATGCTGCGTCTGATCCATCTGACCGGCATGGAGACGAGTCTGAAACGTCAATATCAGGACTCTACAAATATTACGGCACGTATCAATCTGCATCAAAAATATTCTGTCAATAAACAGGGCTGGTTTCCATGGATCTATCAGCAGTCCGGTATCAGTCAGGACATGCATATTCTGGAGCTTGGCTGTGGGAACGGAGCTCTCTGGACAGAAAATCTGGATAAACTGCCGGAGCATATATCAGTCCTGCTGTCGGATATCTCCGAAGGTATGCTGCGTGATGTACGAAGAACTATCGGTGCCGGCGATACCCGTTTTTCCTATCGGACCATTGACTGCGCTGATATTCCCTGCGAGGATCATTCTTTTGATCTGGTTTTCGCAAACCATGTATTATTTTACTGCGATGATATCGATCAGGTATGTCGGGAAGTTCGACGGATCCTGAAAAAAACCGGTTTATTTATCTGCAGCACATATGGCTCTTTTCATATGAAAGAGATCAGCAAGCTGGTACAGGATTTTGATCCCCATATACAGCTTGCCGCAGATAACCTGTATGACCGTTTTGGACTGGACAATGGCGCAGCACTGCTTCATCGTCATTTTGGCAGAGTCACGCTGTCCCGTTATGAGGACAGCATTTATCTGGAAGAACCGGAACCTTTGATCGATTACATTCTGTCATGTCACGGAAACCAAAACCAGTATCTGCTGAATCGATACAAAGAATTCCGAAATTTTGTCCAGAAAGAGACACAAAAAGGGTTTACTATTACAAAAGATGCAGGAATTTTTCTCTGCCGGGTGTAATAACAACAGTCCCTGTCAACCAGCAACATAACAGAAAGGATATTCTATGAGAAAAAATTACAGTTCAATCGCATGTCTGCTGACTGCCGCTTTAGTTTTAACTGCAGTTCCTTTTCACGCAGACGCACTTTCAATGCCAAAGCTCAACAAAAAAAAGCTTATCATGAAAATTGGTCAGAAAAAGAAACTGATCGTTAAAAACAAAAAAGCAGCACAGGTTAAAATGGTCAGATTTACCGTCAAAAAGAAAAAAATCGCACGAGTAAATAAAAAAGGTGTAGTAACTGCTTTGAAAAAAGGAAGCACAAAACTGATATGTAAGGTAACATTAAAAAACAAAAGAACATATAAGCTCAGATGCCGGATCACAGTAAAAGCGAAGACTTCTGCTGATACTTCCACAGTGCCGGAGACTTCCAAGGCTCCGGCTGACACGACGAAACCTGACAATACTCCGGCAACAACCACACTACCGAACGGCACGGATATACCGGATACTACAAGCACTCCGGCTTCTTCCCAGACCCCTCACCTGTCTTCCAACGGAATTATGACTTCCGATAATGGTGTGATGCGCAATGGAATTGATGCTTATGACATTGTAAAGGAAATGGGTGCCGGCACTAATCTTGGAAACACTTTGGAAGCCTGTGGCACATGGATCAAACCTTCCAATACATCCAATTATGAAACCGCCTGGGGACAA
This sequence comes from Jutongia sp., assembly GCA_050873905.1. GTDB lineage: Bacteria > Bacillota > Clostridia > Lachnospirales > Lachnospiraceae > Jutongia. The sequence goes on from JBNMJP010000024.1 coordinate 11,226, forward strand.
CCTGTCACCACACAGGAAATGATAGATGGTATGAAGGCTGCCGGCTTTGATTCCCTTCGTATTCCGGTTGCATGGAGCAATATGATGGCAAATGACGGAACCTACACCATCAATGAAAATTATTTTAATCGCGTGGAAACCGTGTTGAACTATGCATTAAATGCAGATATGTATGTCATTATCAACATCCATTATGACAGCGGCTGGTGGGCACGTTTTGGTTCCAAAACAGAACAGGAACGCAAGGACGCCATGACAAAATACAAAACCATGTGGACACAGATTGCCAATCGTTTTAATGAATACTCCGACCGTTTGATCTTTGAGTCTGCCAATGAGGAATTAGGTACCCGGTTAAACAGCACCGATGATTACAAAGGCTCCGGATATTACTCAAAGAATGATCTGGATTCCCTTTATAAACTGACAAACGAGATCAACCAGACCTTTGTGGATGTAGTGCGTTCTACCGGGGGCAACAATGCCAGACGTTTCCTTCTGATCGCCGGTTACAATACCGATATCTCAAAGACCTGTGATCTGAGATACAAAATGCCGTCAGATACGATTGATTCCCATTTAATGGTTTCCATCCATTATTATTCTCCTGCCACCTACTGTCTTGCAGATAATCCGAATAACTTCTGGGGATATAAGGAAAGCTGGGGAACTGATGAAGATATCAAAACACTTCAGAGCGAGCTGTCCCAGATGCGTATCTCTTTCGTTAATAAAGGGTATCCTGTTATCATTGGTGAATATGGTGTAACAGATACAAAAATCAGTGAAAATAATTTTGCACGTAAAAAAGGCCGCGATCTGTTCTTCCGTACCGTCTGCGAATACGCATTAGACAACAATATGTGTCCGGTACTCTGGGACTGCAGCCAGGTTTTTGACCGTAGAAGCCTCACCATAACAAACGAGGCAGAAAAGACATTATATACAGAAATGAATGAAAAGGCGCATAATTCCAAGCTGGTAAAACCTTCCATTTCCTATGACAGTTACCACTAGACAGGCACCGTCGCAAACAGTAACTGGAATGCTTCAAGTGCATCTGCAAGCGATCCAAACTCCACATTTACCATTTCCATCAATATTCCGCCGGATGATATGACATCAACACGGAACCTGTATTTTGCATTAGGAAACAGTGTCGATTTCAACGGAACCGTCCAGATTGAAATTGTGGAAAAATAAATTCTTTCTTCCCTTTTGAAAAGCAGAAAACATATTCACTTTTCACAAGAATTGATTCTTTTCGTAGCGAAATTTACAGCAATATGACAATTTTACAAAAAGCGCTTGAAGGTGACGTAACGTCACCTTCTATACTATACCCAGGAACAAAAAATAAAGCATACTTCTATTGGGACTTACACAAATTTAACACATCATAAAACAAATGAAAGGAGATTTCTTATGAAAGGTATTATATTAGCCGGCGGTTCCGGCACAAGACTTTATCCGTTAACCATGGTTACGTCAAAGCAGCTTCTGCCAATCTATGACAAGCCGATGATCTATTATCCTCTCTCTGTACTGATGAACGCAGGGATCCGTGAGATCCTGATCATCTCGACACCACAGGATACACCACGTTTCAAGGAGCTTTTAGGAGACGGCCATCATTTCGGTATCGAGCTGACCTATGAGGTACAGCCAAGCCCGGACGGACTGGCACAGGCCTTTATCATCGGCGAGGAGTTCATCGGTAATGACACCGTTGCCATGGTACTGGGTGACAATATCTTTTCCGGTCACGGACTGAAAAAGCGTCTGAAAGCCGCTGTAGAAAATGCAGAGTCCGGAAAGGGTGCTACGGTATTTGGTTATTATGTAGACGATCCGGAGCGTTTTGGTATCGTTGAGTTTGATCAGGCCGGCAAAGCGATTTCCATTGAAGAGAAACCGGCGAAACCTAAGAGCAACTACTGTGTTACAGGTCTTTATTTCTATGACAACCGCGTGGTACAGTATGCAAAGGATCTCAAGCCAAGCGCAAGAGGCGAGCTGGAGATCACAGATCTGAACCGTGTCTATCTGGAGAACGGTGACCTGAATGTTGAGCTTCTGGGGCAGGGATTTACCTGGCTGGATACCGGTACTCACGAAAGTCTGGTGGAGGCAACCAACTTCGTAAAGACCATCGAGTCACACCAGCATCGTAAGATCGCATGTCTGGAAGAGATCGCATATCTCAACGGCTGGATCACCAGGGAAGATGTACTGAAGGCATATGAGCCTTTGAAGAAAAACCAGTATGGCCAGTATCTGATGGACGTTCTGGACGGAAAATATATGGATGTGCTTCACTAAGGAGTAATGAAAGGAGATTAAAATTATGACTATTATCGTAACCGGCGGTGCCGGATTTATCGGAAGTAACTTTGTATTTCACATGCTGGACAAGTATCCGGACTACCGTATCGTCTGTCTGGACTGCCTGACCTACGCAGGAAACCTTTCCACACTGGCACCGGTTATGGACAACCCGAATTTCCGTTTTGTAAAGGAAGATATCACAGACCGTGAGGCTGTTTACAAATTATTCGAGGAGGAGCATCCGGACATCGTTGTAAACTTCGCTGCTGAGAGCCACGTAGACCGTTCCATTGAGACTCCGGAGGTATTCCTTCAGACAAATATCATGGGAACTGCCGTACTCATGGATGCATGCCGTAAATACGGTATCACCCGTTACCATCAGGTATCTACCGACGAGGTATATGGTGATCTTCCACTGGACAGACCGGATCTGTTCTTTACCGAGGAAACTCCGATCCACACCAGCAGTCCATACAGCTCATCCAAAGCCGGCGCTGACCTTCTGGTACTGGCATACCACAGAACCTACGGGCTGCCTGTTACCATCAGCCGCTGCTCAAACAACTACGGACCATATCACTTCCCGGAGAAGCTGATCCCTCTGATGATCGCAAATGCACTGAATGATAAGCCGCTTCCTGTTTACGGTACCGGCGAAAATGTCCGCGACTGGCTGTATGTTGAGGATCACTGCAAGGCTATTGACCTGATCATCCACAAGGGACGTGTCGGTGAGGTATACAACATCGGCGGCCACAACGAGATGACAAATATTGATATCGTAAAGATCATCTGTAAGGAGCTTGGCAAGCCGGAGAGCTTGATCACCTATGTATCTGACCGTAAGGGACACGATATGCGTTATGCGATCGATCCTACCAAGATCCACAATGAGCTGGGATGGCTTCCGGAGACAAAATTCGCTGATGGTATCAAGAAGACCATCAAGTGGTATCTCGACAATAAAGAGTGGTGGGAGACCATCATTTCCGGAGAGTACCAGAATTATTATGAGAAAATGTATGGAAATCGCTAAAAGAGGTTAAGAAATTATGAAAATATTAGTGACCGGCGTTGCCGGACAATTAGGCCATGATGTCATGAATGAGCTTGCCGGAAGAGGCCACGAGGGCATCGGAAGTGATCTTGCGCCAAAGTACAGCGGCACCGCAGACGGCTCTTATGTAACTACCGCAGACTATGTGTCCATGGATATTACCGATCGTGCTTCTGTCGCAGAAACATTATTAAAGATCAATCCGGACGCTGTCATTCACTGCGCCGCCTGGACTGCTGTTGATGCCGCAGAGGACGAGGACAAAAAGGATACGGTTTATGCAGTCAACGCAACAGGCACGGAAAATATTGCTGCTGTCTGCAAAGATCTGGACTGCAAAATGATGTATATCAGCACCGATTATGTCTTTGACGGACAGGGTACCACCCCATGGGATCCGGACTGCAAGGATTACAAGCCATTAAATGTATATGGTGCTTCCAAGCTGGACGGCGAACTGGCAGTGTCCGAAATTTTGGACAAGTATTTTATCGTCCGTATCGCCTGGGTATTTGGAACCAACGGAAAGAACTTTATCCGCACCATGCTGAATGTTGCAAAAACACACGACAAGCTCACTGTTGTCAGTGACCAGATCGGTACTCCGACCTACACCTTTGATCTGGCAAGACTTCTGGTGGATATGATCGAAACAGACAAATACGGCTACTATCATGCAACCAACGAAGGCGGCTATATCAGCTGGTATGATTTCACAAAGGAAATCTTCCGTCAGGCAGTTGCTCTGGGACGTACCGAATATGACGAAAACCATGTCACTGTTTCTCCTGTCACCACGGAAGAATACGGCGTATCAAAGGCTGCCAGACCGTTTAACAGCCGTCTGGATAAGTCCAAGCTCACGGCGAATGGATTTACTCCTCTGCCAACCTGGCAGGATGCGGTTGCCCGTTATCTGAAGGAGATCGAGTTTTAAGAGCAATCCATAACATCCGTCGGGTAGCAATTTACTTTTTAATCACAAAATCACAAAGTAGATAAAATATCAGTAACTCAAACTTCCCACACCAAGAACTATAATGTGCCCAGACTGTTTCTGATGTTCCGGGGTATTGAATATGATTTTTGGCTTCTAAGGGTCTGAATACCCGGAGCTGTGTCTGGAAATTGCCTTGTCACTAAC
>JBNMJP010000025.1:0-15512 GCA_050873905.1 Jutongia sp.
GTATTTCAGACGTCTTGGCACGGATCCGAAGCGCTGGGGCGAGCCGATGGCAGCCCTGCTTGGTGCCTACGATGCACAGATGAAGTTAGGCCTCCCGTCAATCGGAGGTAAGGACAGTATGTCCGGTTCCTTCAACGATATTGATGTACCACCGACATTGTGCTCCTTTGCCGTTGATGTGGCTACATTACAGGATGTTGTCAGTCCGGAGCTGAAAAAGGCAGGAAATGTTCTTGTGAAGTTTGATATTGAGAAGGATGAGTTTGACCTTCCGGTATATTCTCAGTTGATGAGTCTTTATGCAGACATTACAAAGCTGATCCATGACAAGAAGATTGCTTCTGCATATGCTGTTGGATTTGGCGGTATCTGCGAGGCTGTCAGCAAGATGGCATTTGGTAACGAGCTTGGTGTTACATTAAATGATCAGCTTTCCATTGATGAGCTGTTTGCAAAGGACTATGGTTCCATTATCGTTGAGATGGATCCGGAGGACTATGCAGCATGTAAGCTTGCAGGAAAAGAGATCGGTACAGTAACAGAGCAGCCGAACTTTGTAGCAGGTACGACATCTATTTCCATGAAAGAAGCATATGAGGCATGGACAGGACGTCTGGAGGAAGTATTCCCAACCAGATCCGGTGTGGAGCAGAAGCAGCTTGAGGATACTTTGTTTGATGCAAAGCAGGTTTACACAGCACAGAGAAAGCTGGCAAGACCAAAGGTATTTATCCCTGTATTCCCTGGCACAAACTGCGAGTATGATACCACAAAGGCATTTGAGCAGGCAGGAGCAGAGGTAGAGACATTAGTATTTAAGAATATGACAGAGGGACAGATCGTCGAGTCTGTCAATGCTTTTGAGAAAGCAATCCGGGAGAGCCAGATCCTGATGTTCTCCGGCGGATTCAGTGCCGGTGATGAGCCGGATGGTTCTGCGAAGTTTATTGCATCTATCTTTAGAAATCCAAAGATCATGGATGCGGTTCATGATCTGCTGCAGCAGAGAGACGGTCTTGCACTTGGTATCTGTAACGGATTCCAGGCGTTGATCAAACTGGGCCTTGTACCATATGGTGAGATCAAGCCACAGACAGCAGGAGCCCCGACTCTGACAACCAACAGCATTGGACGTCATATCTCCAAGTCTGTTTACACAAAGGTAGTAACCAACAAGTCGCCATGGCTGATGCGTGCAGAGCTTGGTGGTGTTTACGCAATCCCTGCTTCTCACGGTGAAGGTCGTTTCGTTGCACCGGAGAATGTGATCAGGGAGCTCTTTGCCAATGGCCAGGTGGCAACACGCTACGTGGATCTGCAGGGCAATCCGACCATGGACGAGGAATTCAATCCAAACGGCTCTTATGCAGCGATTGAGGGTATTACCAGTCCGGATGGAAGAGTCCTTGGTAAGATGGCTCATTCCGAGCGTATTGGTGAGGGTGTGGCTGTCAATATTTATGGCAATCAGAACCAGCATATCTTTGAATCCGGTGTATCGTATTTTAAGTAAAATGATAGTGAAATCGGAGAAGATTTTGTGTTAAAAAAATAAATATAAAAAAATTAAAAAAAGTGGTTGACAAATCACACGCTTTCCGATAGAATACTACTTGTGCTTGAGACAAGCGGTTGTCGGAAAGCGAAATGCACGAGTGGCTCAGTGGTGGAGTATCGCCTTGCCAAGGCGAGGGTCGCGGGTTCGAATCCCGTCTCGTGCTTTTTTTGTACCCAAAAACAAGATGCGGTGTTTATAGAAGTTTTAGAAATATTTTTATTTTAATTCATTGCATTTTCTCTGTTTGCTAGTATGATTAAATTAAGAAATAATTATAGTGATTTATTGATATGGAGGTGCCGTATGCGGGATTGGTTTCGCCGGTTTATGCAGGGACGTTATGGAGTAGACCACTTTTCTCATTTTTTGGTAATATTAGCGTTTCTTTTAATGTTTATTCAGTTGTTTATACATCATGATGTGATTCGGCTGATCATTAGTGTTCTGGTTATGATCATTCTGATCTTTTCCTATTACAGGACGTTTTCCAGAAATCATTATCAGAGATACCGGGAAAATGAATGGTATTTAAAATATCACAATCGTGTGAAGTATTTCTTTAGCAAAGAACGGAATAATATGCAGCAGAGAAAGACACACAAAATCTTCCGCTGCCCGAACTGCGGACAGAGTATCCGAGTTCCAAAGGGGAAAGGAAAGATTGCAATCACCTGCCCGATGTGTAAGACGGAATTTATCAAAAAGAGCTAGAGGATGATTTCATGTTTGGGTATGTCATTCCCAATAAGGGAGAGTTAAAGGTCAGAGAGCTGGAGGAATATCAGGGCTGGTATTGTGGTCTTTGCAGGAGACTGCAGAAGGATTATGGTTTCTCCGGCAGATTATCGTTAAACTATGATATGACATTTCTTGCGATGCTCCTGTCTTCCTTATATGATGCAGAGAAAAAGATCACATATGGAGGCTGTGTGGTACATCCCATCCATAAAAGATATAAATACGATACGGCTTATGTATCTTATGCAGCATCGATGAATATTCTTTTGACATATTATAAATGTTTGGATGACTGGGTGGATGACCGGAATTTGATACGGGGTGCGTATGGTACAGTGCTGCATCTGGCAGGCAGGCGGGTTTCAAAGCAGTATCCGGAGCAGGCGGAGATCATACAGCAGTGTCTTGAGGAACTGAAACAGGCAGAACTTCGGAGGGAGGCATCTCTGGATATAGTTTCCGGGATCTTTGGCAGGATATGTGGAGCATTATTTGCGCCGGAGAAGGATGTCTGGTATCAGGATCTGTATCATATGGGATTCTATCTGGGAAAATACATTTATCTGCTGGATGCATGGGATGATCTGGAGGAGGATTTTCGTAAGGGGAGTTACAATCCGTTTTTGATGGTGGACAGGCAGATACAGGATATCGGGGAGGAAAAGGAAAATCAGAAAGAGCAGGTAAGACAGATCCTTACAGAAATGATATCAAGAGCCTGTTATCACTTTGAGAGACTTCCGGTGGTTGAAAATGTAGAAATTATACGTAATATACTATATTCCGGAGTCTGGACAAAATTTGATCCGAAGAAAAACAGAACGGATAAAAAGGAATGGAGAGAGGAAGGATGATCGATCCGTATCAGGTCTTAGGTGTTCCGAGAAATGCCTCTGACAGCGAGATAAAAAAAGCATATCGAACGCTGAGCCGGAAATATCATCCGGATGCCAACATCAATAATCCTCATAAGGACGAGGCAGAGGAGAAGTTCAAAGAATTGCAGCAGGCATATCAGCAGATCATTAACGAGAGAGAGCATGGTGGAGCACAGGGGGGCGGCTATTATGGTGCCGGCGGTTCCGGTTATGGAGGTTTTCAGGGATTCAACGGAGGCTTCCGTACGGAAGGGCAGGGTGAAGAGTATGTGATGCATTTGAAATCCGCAGCGACGTATATTCAGAATCACTACTATAATGATGCAATTAATGTACTGAATCAGATGCAGGAGAGAACAGGACAATGGTATTATCTCAGTGCCGTAGCCAATATGGGACTGGGAAATAATCTGATGGCACTGGAGTATGCGAGACAGGCGGTGATGCAGGAGCCGTACAATCAGCAGTATCAGCAGCTGGTGCGGATTCTGGAGTCAGGGGGCACCTGGTATCAGGGAATGCAGCGGAATTACCAGCCGGCTTCCGGCTGCAGTTCGGATCTTTGCATGTATCTGTGCATTGGAGATATGTTCTGTAATCTCTGCTTTGGCGGAGGATATTATTGCTAATGAAATGCTATACAAACGAAAATTTGTATCTGCGGTCATGGGATTGCGGACTGAGAAAGGAATGTGGGATTAGTATGAGAGAAATGCGTTTTAAAATGGAACGTCCAGGGCTGGTCAAGGCCGGAGACGCTGTTAATATCACAGAAAAGAAAACAGCGTTAAATTACAGTTATATTATTAACCCGGCAGTGGCTATGTCCGGTTGTTATAAGCTGCCACAGCGTCTGAAAACTCTGGATGGTGTGGTGAAGGATGTAGAGAAAACGGAGCGGGGCTATTATGTGATCGTAGAGTTTGACGAGGATCCGGTAGAAGAATAAAGGAGGAATGCAGAAAGATGATTACATTTGAGAGAACATCTGTGATGAATATGGAAAACGCCATGCGTGGTGCCAGAAATCCATTAAACAGCTGGGCGAGAGGTGACAGCTATGTGAATGACAACGGGGAATTTGTTTTTGGAGAAAATGATCTGCAGCTGGCCAAAAGATTATGTCAGGCGGGCAATGACCACCGCAAATTTATCCGTCAGATCTTTATTACGGTGGATATTACCGCACCAATTTACTGGTGGAAGGAGTATGATACTTATAAGGTCGGCACGGTAGCCAATTCCACAAGTACCATGCATAAGATTCACAGCAAGCCTTTTGAAAGAGCGGATTTCAGTATGGATCATATGGTGCCGGAGGCAGAGGCGCAGATGGATCAGATGATCGATTGTCTGGAGCAGATCCGTTTAAAATATATGGAGACAAAGGATAAGGCTCTCTGGTACAGTATGATCCAGCTTTTGCCGGAAAGCTATCACCAGATGAGGACATGCACCATGTCCTATGAAAATGCGATTGCTATGTACCGTGCCCGTCATGGTCATAAGCTGCAGGAATGGCACACCTTCTGTAACTGGGTTTGTGAGCTTCCGTATTTTCAGGAGCTTTTCCCGGAGGCAGTAGAGGTATAATAATAAACAATAAATCGCAGGGTATAATGAGCCCTGCCGGGCTCATATTAGGAGTTTCTTTGAAACTCCGATATGCGCAGAAATCGTGCGCAGATATATGATATAATGAGCCCTGCCGGGCTCATATCAGGAGTTTCTTCGAAACTCCGTCATGTGTAGAAAGGACAAAGAGATGTTAGAGGTAGGATTAAAGGGACATCAGGAGATGACAGTAACAGATCAGTTTACAGCAAAAACCATGGGAAGCGGTGTGATGGATGTATTCGCAACACCGGCAATGCTTGCTTTGATGGAAAAGACGGCGTTTATGAGCGTGGCAGATCACCTGAATGAGGGCTGCGGCACTGTGGGAACCCGTGTGGAGATTGAGCATGTGGCATCTTCTCCGATCGGTATGAAGATCACATGTGACAGTGAGTTGACAGCCATTGAGGGGCGTAAGCTTGTATTTAAGGTAGAGGCGTATGATTCCAAGGGATTGATCGGTAAAGGAACTCATGAGAGATTTATTATTGAGAGTGAGAAGTTCCAGGAGAAGACAAATCGTAAGCTGGAGCAGTAAGGGGCAGGTCGGAAACGGCGAAACTGTTTAGGAACCGTAGCAACAAATTTGTTTTGAATAAGCTTTTACGACAGAAAAAATAGAAAATAAAAACAGATAAATATAAAACAGAGGTATCCGCTGAAATGGACGCCTCTGTTTTATTTTGTTTAAGATATTAAATGTTATGCTCTGTTTTGATAAGAAAAACGATGATTATCGTTTGTTACTGTTTCTCCAGATATGAAGCTTGTCTGCTTCGGCGATCAGCTGGTCACGGAAATCAGGATGTGCCACAGAGATCAGAGCCTCAGCCTTCTGCCAGGTAGATAAGCCCTTGAGATTTACGATACCGTACTCAGTAACAAAATAGTGGATATTTGCTCTGGTGTCGGTAACGATGGAGCCATTGTCAAGGGTCGGCTTGATACGTGATGTTACTGTGCCGTCCTTTGTCGTGAAAGTAGAAGACATACAGATAAAGCTCTTACCGCCGTTAGAGAGGTAAGCACCAAGTACGAAGTCGAGCTGTCCGCCTGCACCGCTGATGTGCTTGATGCCGGCTGACTCTGCATTCACCTGTCCGAAGAGATCGATATCAACGGCGTTGTTGATGGACATGAAGTTGTCCAGTGCAGAGATAGAACGGATATCGTTGGTGTACTCTACAGGAGCTGCCATACAAGCCGGATTATTGTTCAGGTAATCATAAAGCTTCTTTGTTCCGGCTGCAAATCCGTATACCTGACGACCTTTATCGATGTTCTTTCTCATACCTGTGATCTTGCCGGCCTTTGCAATGTCTACAAAGGCATCTACATACATCTCTGTATGTACGCCCAGATCCTTCAGATCGGACTCTGCGATCAGGGAACCAACGGCATTTGGCATACCGCCGATACCAAGCTGCAGGCAGGCACCGTCAGGGATTTCATCAACAATATATTTGGCTACGGCATGGTCAATATCTGTTGCAGCACCACCACCGCCAAGCTCGTAAAGATCTGTGTTGGAGCCTTCTACGATCAGGTCTACATCGTTGATGCTGACACAGTTGTCAAATCCGCCAAGGCAGATCGGCATCTTCTGATTGACCTCAACAATTACCTTTTTGGCAGAACGGATACATGCCATTGCGTGGGAAGGACTTGGTCCGAGATTGAAGTATCCGTGCTCATCCATTGGCGCTACCTGAAGCATGGCAACATCCGGTGGAGTCTGGGAATCGCGGTAATATCTCGGAAGCTCTGAGTAACGGATCGGAGAATAGAAGCTGAAGCCCTTTGCAATCGCTTTACGCTCGATACCGCCCATATGCCAGGAATTCCAGGCAAAGTGAGCAGCAGGATCATCGATCTTGAAGATCTCCGGCTCCTTCATTAAAATTCCGCCGCGGATATTGACATCCGTAAGCTCCGGCATGCGTTTTGCAAGTGCTTTATCAAGATCGATAACAGTGGTGGCTGCCCAGCCGTAATCAACCCAGTCACCGGATTTGATCTCGCGTACGGCATCATCGGCACTTACAAGTTTCTTAGAGTACATTTCTTTGTAATCCATGATTTCCTCCATTCCGTGATGAAATTAATCTCATCACATATGATTATTTAGATGTACTGCAAAAAAGCAGTTGTACAAAATCGCCTGTTTCTGAGAAAACTTTTCATTTGCTTTGTACATTCTACACATATAAATATAGAATAACACTTTTATATATCGTACGTCAAATGTAAAATACTTGCAGGAAGGAGGAGAAAGAAATATGTCGCCTGTTTGTGCGGTTTGCACGGGAATGTCGGAAAAAGGCTTGCCATTTTTGGAAGTTTGATATATCATTGAGGGTAGTTAGGTCACTAATGTGATTAATAACGATAAAAATAGTACATACATTTTTCGTCATTTTTCACAATCTGCTCAGCAGAGAGGTGGTCATAAAAAAAGAAGGAGGATTTTTTATTATGGCAAAGAAAATTGTTTTGGCAGGCGCTTGTCGTACCGCTATCGGAAAGATGGGTGGAGGTCTCAGTAAGACTCCGGCTCCTGTATTAGGATCTGTAGTAATCAAGGAGGCTCTGAACAGAGCTGGTGTTCCGGCTGATCAGGTCGATCACGTATACATGGGCTGTGTTATTCAGGCAGGTCTTGGTCAGAACGTAGCACGTCAGGCATCTATCAAGGCAGGACTTCCTGTTGAGACACCTGCTGTTACAGTTAACGTAGTATGTGGTTCCGGTCTGAACTGTGTAAACATGGCTGCTCAGATGATCGAGGCAGGAGATGCTGATATCGTTGTTGCAGGTGGTATGGAGAACATGTCTATGGCTCCTTACGCTATGATGCAGGGTCGTTACGGATACCGTATGAACAACGGCAAGCTCGTTGATACCATGGTAAACGATGCTCTCTGGGATGCATTCAACCAGTATCATATGATGATCACAGCAGAGAACGTTGCTGATGAGTGGGGTCTTACCCGTGAAGAGCTTGATGAGTTTGCAGCAAACAGCCAGCAGAAGTGCGAGGCAGCTATTGCAGCAGGCAAGTTTGATGATGAGATCGTACCTGTTCAGACAGGTGTTGACCGTAAGACAAAAGAGCCGATCATCTTCTCTAAGGATGAGGGTCCACGTCCTGGTACAACAGCAGAAGGTCTTTCTAAGCTGAAATGCTGCTCCGGCAAAGAGGGCGGTGTTGTTACAGCTGGTAATGCATCCGGTATCAACGATGGTGCAGCAGCAGTTGTTGTTATGACAGAAGAGAAAGCAAAAGAGCTTGGTGTTAAGCCAATGGCTACATTTGTAGCCGGAGCACTTGGTGGTGTTCGTCCTGAGATCATGGGTGTTGGTCCTGTTGCTTCTACAAAGAAGGTTCTTGCTAAGACAGGTCTTTCAATCGATGACATTGATATTATCGAGGCAAACGAGGCATTCGCAGCACAGTCTGTAGCAGTTGCAAGAGACCTGAACTTCGATATGTCTAAGGTAAACAAAAACGGTGGTGCTATCGCACTTGGACATCCTGTTGGAGCTTCCGGATGCCGTATCCTTGTTACACTTCTTCATGAGATGCAGAAAGAGGGAGCAAACAGAGGTCTTGCTACTCTTTGTATCGGTGGTGGAATGGGCTGCTCTACAATCGTTGAAGCTTACAAATAATTAAAAAGGAGATACACTACTATGGATTTCATTTTATATGAAGTAGATGGTGCTGTTGCAACCATCACGATCAATCGTCCAAAGGCACTCAATGCTCTGAACAGCCAGGTTCTTGATGAACTGGATCAGACACTGGATGCAATCGATCTGGATACTGTAAGATGCGTGATCCTGACAGGTGCAGGAGACAAGTCTTTTGTTGCAGGTGCTGATATCGGAGAGATGAGCACACTGACAAAGGCAGAGGGAGAGGCTTTCGGTAAGAAAGGAAACGATGTATTCCGCAAGCTTGAGACTCTTCCAATCCCTGTGATCGCTGCAGTAAACGGTTTCGCTCTTGGCGGCGGGTGCGAGATCTCTATGAGCTGTGATATCCGTATCTGCTCTGAGAATGCAATGTTCGGTCAGCCGGAGGCTGGTCTTGGTATCACACCTGGTTTCGGTGGAACACAGAGACTTGCAAGAACTGTTGGCGTAGGTATGGCAAAGCAGTTAATTTATACTGCACGTAATATCAAGGCTGACGAGGCATACAGAATCGGTCTTGTAAATGCAGTTTATCCACAGGAGGAGCTGATGGAGCAGGCAAAGAAGATGGCATCTACCATCGCAAAGAATGCTCCGATCGCTGTCCGCAACTGCAAGAAGGCAATCAACGATGGTCTTCAGGTAGATATCGATCAGGCAATCGTGATCGAGGAGAAGCTTTTTGGTGACTGTTTCGAGACAGAGGATCAGAAGGCAGGAATGGGCAACTTCCTGGCTCCAAAGGAGCAGAAGGTAAAGGTTGTACCTTTCAAGAACTGCTAGTTTAATCCGAAAGGATTATCATACAAGGGAGGGGCAGGCGGTTTCCGGCTGCTTCTCCAAATAAAAAAATGGAGGTTATAGACAATGAAAGTAGGCGTTATTGGTGCTGGTACTATGGGACAGGGCATTGCTAAGGCATTTGCTCAGAACGAAGGTTATGAAGTAGCACTCTGCGATATCAAGCAGGAGTGGGCTGAAGGCGGTAAGGATAAGATCGCTAAGGGTTATGACAGACTTGTTCAGAAGGGTAAGCTGACACAGGATGCAGTAGATGCAATCCTTGGAAGAATCACACCGGGCTTAAAGGAAGACCTTTGCAAGGATTGTGATCTGATCGTAGAGGCAGCATTTGAGGATATCAATGTAAAGAAGACAACATTCGCAGAGCTTGACAAGATTGCTAAGCCAGAGTGTATCTTTGCATCAAATACATCAAGCCTTTCCATCACAGAGATCGGAAATGGTCTGACTCGTCCAATGGTTGGTATGCATTTCTTCAATCCTGCTGACCGTATGAAGCTCATCGAGGTTATCGCCGGTGTAAATACACCTGTTGAGACTGTTGATGCCATCAAGAAGATTTCCGAGGAGATCGGAAAGACTCCTGTACAGGTAAATGAGGCTGCCGGTTTCGTAGTAAACCGTATCCTGATCCCTATGATCAACGAAGCTGCATTCATCAAGATGGAAGGTGTTTCTGATATCGCTGGTATCGATGCAGCTATGAAGCTTGGAGCAAATCATCCAATGGGACCTCTTGAGTTAGGTGATTTCATTGGTCTTGATATCTGCCTTGCTATCATGGATGTACTTTACAATGAGACAGGCGACAGCAAGTATCGTGCATGCCCACTTCTTCGTAAGATGGTTCGTGGTGGAAACCTTGGTGCAAAGAGCGGAAAAGGTTTCTATGTTTACAATGCTGACCGTACAAAGACTCCGGTTGATGCTCAGTAATTAAATAAGAATTAAATTAGGAAAGGTGGTAAAGCAAATCATGGATTTTACATTAAGTAAACAGCATGAGATGGCGAGACAGCTTTTTAAGGATTTCGCTGAAAATGAAGTAAAGCCTCTGGCACAGGAAACTGATGAGACTGAGGTATTCCCACAGGTTACAGTAGATAAGATGGGAAAGAACGGATTCCTTGGAATCCCGGTACCAAAGGAGTTTGGTGGACAGGGTGCAGACATCCTGACATATATTATGTGTGTAGAGGAGCTGTCTAAGGTTTGTGGTACGACAGGTGTTATCGTATCTGCACATACATCTCTTTGTGTAGACCCAATTCTCACATACGGAACAAAGGAGCAGAAAGAGAAATATCTTCCTCCTCTTTGCAACGGTGAGAAGCTTGGTGCATTTGGTCTTACTGAGCCGGGTGCCGGTACAGATGCACAGGGAGCACAGACAAAGGCTGTTCTCGATGGAGACGAGTGGGTACTGAATGGTTCCAAGTGCTTCATCACAAACGGTAAGGTTGCTGATGTTTATATCATCATCGCTGTTACTGATATTACAGAGGACAAGCGCGGCAGAAAGAAAAAGAACTTCTCCGCATTTATCGTAGAGAAAGGAACTCCTGGATTCTCCTTCGGTACAAAGGAGAAGAAGATGGGTATCCGTGGATCTTCTACATACGAGCTGATCTTCGAGGATTGCCGTATTCCAAAGGAGAACCTGTTAGGTGCCCGCGGTAAGGGATTCCCAATCGCTATGCATACTCTTGATGGTGGACGTATCGGTATCGCTTCCCAGGCTCTTGGTCTTGCTGAGGGTGCTCTGGAGAAGACAATCGAGTACACTAAGGAGAGAAAGCAGTTCGGACGTGCTATTTCTGCTCAGCAGAATACACAGTTCCAGCTTGCAAATATGGCTACAAAGATTGAGGCTGCTAAAGCTCTTGTATACAAGGCAGCTCTTAAGAAACAGGAATTTGCAAATGGTGCAAAGGTTTCTTACTCTGTTGAGGCAGCTATGGCTAAGCTTTATGCTGCTGAGGTTGCAATGGAGGTTACTACCAAGTGTGTTCAGTTGTTTGGTGGTTATGGATATATCAGAGAGTACGATGTTGAGCGTATGATGCGTGATGCAAAGATCACAGAGATCTACGAGGGAACTTCAGAGGTTCAGCGTATGGTTATCTCTGGTGCTCTTCTCCGTTAATAGAAATAATGGATTCACTGAATAAAAATAAAAGACAAGGAGTGACAAAGCTGTGAAAATAGTAGTTTGTATTAAGCAGGTTCCAGATACAAAGGGCGGAGTTAAGTTTAATCCGGACGGTACTCTGGACAGAGGTGCTATGCTTGCCATCATGAACCCGGATGATAAAGCTGGTTTGGAAGCAGCACTCAGAATTAAAGACGATATGGGCAAAGACAATGTGGAAGTTACTGTTCTTACAATGGGTCTTCCAAAGGCTGAGGAAGTTCTTCGTGAAGCACTTGCTATGGGTGCTGACAAGGGTATTCTTGTAACAGACCGTGTACTCGGTGGTGCTGATACATGGGCAACTTCTACAACAATTGCCGGCGCTTTGAGAAATATTGATTATGATTTGATCATCACAGGCCGTCAGGCTATCGATGGTGATACCGCACAGGTTGGACCACAGGTCTCTGAGCATCTGAATCTTCCTGTTATCTCTTATGCAAAGAATATTAAGGTTGAGGGTGACAGCGTGATCGTTGAGCGTCAGTTCGATGACAGATATCACGTACTGAAAGCAAAGATGCCATGTCTGATCACTGCTCTTTCTGAGCTGAATGAGCCTCGTTACATGACACCGGGCGGAATCTTTGACGCATATGAGAAAGAGATTACAGTCTGGGGCAGAGCTGACCTCAAGGATGTAGATGATTCTAACCTTGGTCTGAAGGGTTCTCCTACAAAGATCGCAAAGGCATCTGATAAGGTAAAGAAGGGTGCTGGCGAGGTTGTTACTCCGGATTCTCCGGATGATGCAGTATCATACATCATGGGCAAGTTAAAAGAGAAGCATGTAATCTAATCAAAATAAGGAAAAGTGGTGACAATAATGAATTTAGAAGAATATAAGGGTGTCTATGTCTTTGCACAGCAGGTAGACAATGAGCTGAGCAGCATCGCATTTGAGCTGCTTGGAAAAGCAAAGGAGCTCGCAGCTCCTCTGAATACAGAAGTTACAGCTGTTCTGATCGGTTCTGACGTAAAAGGACTTGTAGATCAGCTTGCAGAGTATGGTGCAGACAAGGTTATCGTTGTTGATGACCCTGAGCTCAAGGAATACAGAACAGAGCCATATGCACATGCATTAGCATCAGTAATCAACGAGTACAAGCCGGAGATCGTTCTGGTTGGTGCTACAGCAATCGGTCGTGACCTTGGCCCTCGCGTTTCTGCAAGAGTTGCAACAGGTCTGACTGCAGACTGTACTGTACTTGAGATCGGTGATTTCCCTCTGAATGCAATCCCTGGACAGGAGCAGAAGCACAATCAGCTTCTTATGACTCGTCCTGCATTCGGTGGTAACACCATCGCAACAATCGCATGTCCTGACAACCGTCCTCAGATGGCAACAGTTCGTCCTGGTGTAATGCAGAAGATCGATCCAATTGCCGGTGCTAAGGCTGAGGTAATTGAGTACAATCCTGGATTTACTCCGGACAACAAGTATGTTGAGATTCTTGACATTGTTAAGGAGCTTTCTGATACTGTTGATATCATGGATGCAAAGATCCTCGTATCCGGCGGCCGTGGTGTTGGAAGCGCAGAGAACTTCAAGATGCTTCAGGATCTGGCTGACGTGATCGGTGGTACTGTAAGCTGTTCCCGTGCCGTAGTAGATAACGGATGGCTTCCAAAAGAGCTTCAGGTAGGTCAGACAGGTAAGACTGTTCGTCCTAATGTATACTTTGCAATCGGTATTTCCGGTGCAATCCAGCATACAGCAGGTATGGAAGAGTCAGACATCATCATCGCGATCAACAAGGACGATTCTGCTCCAATCTTCGATGTAGCAGATTACGGTATTGTTGGCGATCTGAACAAGATTGTTCCAAAGCTTACAGAAGAGCTGAAGAAGGTTGTTAAATAATTTGTTTCATAGGAAATCCTTCTTTCGTATGGAAATATAAATTAAGTGTCTTGTGGAGAGTATTCTCTGCAGGACACTTTTTTGATGTATAGAAAAATGCTCGTAACATAGTGTGAACAAGGGTAAAACGTTGTTTTTTACCATTGGTTGCTGTTTAGATAAAGTTAAGGGAATGTTAAGCTCTTTCTACTTGTACTTTAAGGCATATTTGGGTATAGTATAGTAGTATTTATGTAGAGCATGGGAAGAATTGTGAATATGTGGCGGCTAACTGGCGTCAAGGCTTCCGATGCAAACATGCAAATAATGCAGGTGTCCCTGAAAGGACACAGGACGGAGGAAAACGTGTTAGAAATATTAAAATCATTATTATTTGGTATTGTAGAGGGAATTACCGAGTGGCTGCCGGTCAGCAGTACAGGTCATATGATCCTGCTGGATGAGTTTGTACAGCTTTCCATGTCAGAAGCGTTCAAGGAAATGTATCTTGTGGTGATCCAGTTAGGAGCGATCCTGGCGGTCGTTTTGTTGTTCTGGAAGCAGATCTGGCCATTTCAGAGAAAGTCGGACGGCAGCAATAAGGTACTTCCGGGATGGATTAAAGAGGATATCTTTGTGATGTGGCTTAAGATCGTGGTTGCATGTATTCCGGCAGTGATTATTGAGCTTGCAGCAGGAGATTATCTGGAAGCGCTGTTTTACAATTACAGAACCGTTTCCATTATGCTGATCGTTGTTGGTATTTTATTTATTCTGGTAGAGGACTGGAATAAAAAGAGAACCGCAAAGATTACCTCCATTAGAGATATTACATATCAGACAGCATTTCTCATCGGTGTATTTCAGCTGGTGGCAGCGGTATTTCCGGGGACTTCCCGTTCCGGTGCAACGGTCATCGGTGGACTGATCCTGGGACTTTCCAGACAGATTGCGGCAGAATTTACTTTTTATCTGGCAATTCCGGTGATGTTTGGTGCCAGCCTCATGAAGCTGTTAAAATTTGGTGTTCATTATACTGCATTAGAAGCAGGTGTTCTGGCAGTGGGAATGATTTCCGCTTTCCTGGTATCTGTTCTTGTGATAAGATTTCTGATGGGATATATTAAGAAACACGACTTTAAGATTTTTGGCTGGTATCGTATTGTTCTCGGTATTGTTGTGCTTGTAAGCTTTGCACTATTCCTGTAGAGGAAAATTTATGGAAACAAGTTTTATTACGAGACGGCAAGACGGGGAAGAATATGAAATCTTTGTGTTTTTTTGTTGGATGATTTGACAGATGGAGGTTCGTGCATTAAGATAATGATGAGTAGCTGTATATCGGAAAGATCATTCAGGACAGTATATACAGCATAGATAGGAGGAATGTACATGGATTTTCGCAGGATTGATAAAAATACCGTACAGTGCATTTTGTCCGAGGAAGAAATGAATGCATACGGATTTCGAATAGAGGATTTTTTCTCCAATCAGGATAAGGCACGGGAGTTTTTGGAGCATCTGGTGGAGCGTGCCGAGGAAGAGATTGGTTATGAGGCGCACAGCGGTATGGTCTCTATGCAGATCATGAAGATGCCGGATAATGGTATTGTGATAACGCTGTCGGAGCGGGATAATAGTGCGGATGGTTTCCAAAATATGTTGCAGCATATTCACCAGCAGCTGGCATCCCTGATCGATTCGGAAGCGGAAGATAAACCGGTGGAAGCACAGGAGGAGTTATCTGCAGAGCTTGCGGCTGAGGTGGAAAATGCACAGGGACAGGATCTTCAGGAGATGTTCCGGCAGGCAGAAAAAAGAAAATCAGAAAAAGAGACAAAACTTCTCAGTGCTCCAAGGATATTTATGTTTGATTCATTGAAGAATCTGGAACAGTTATCTGCCGGTATTGCGATGGAGAAAACCATCAGCAGTGCGGTTTATTATGAGCAGGAGAGGGATAATTACTATCTCTTACTGAAAAAGGGACGGCTCACGGTAAAGGAGTATGGAATTTTGTGCAACCGGTTAAGAGAATATGCAGAAATCTGTACGGTCCAGCCATATGCGGAGCAGTTTTGTAAGGAGCATTTTGAAACATTTATTCCAAAACATGCATTGCGTGTTTTGAAAAATATTGAGACAGGAAATTAAAAACATGAAATATGATGTTGATCTGGA
>JBNMJP010000026.1:0-15314 GCA_050873905.1 Jutongia sp.
CTCGGTAAGCCGGGTTCCCTGATCTTTACCGATGAGACCGGTAAGACCATTTTAACCGGTGACCAGGTGGCTTCCGCAAAAGCGGGAATCATCGAGCAGAACGGTCAGAAATCCTATGTGGTAAGCCTGACCTTCACCGAGGAAGGAACTAAGGCATTTGCTGACGCGACTTCCGAAAACGTAGGCAAGCGCATTGCCATTATCTATGATAACCAGATCTATTCCAATCCGGTAGTCCGCGAGGCCATTACCGGAGGCCAGTGCCAGATCGACGGCATGACGGATTACACCGAGGCTGAAAACCTGGCATCCACCATCCGCATCGGTTCTTTGTCCCTGGAACTGCAGGAGCTGCGTTCCAACGTAGTCGGCGCACAGCTTGGCCAGCAGGCTATCTCCACCAGCTTAAAGGCAGGTGCGATTGGTTTTGCGATCGTAGCAGTATTCATGATGGTGGTTTACTTAATCCCAGGCGTGGCAGCTGTGATCGCCCTGGCTCTGTATGTTGGTCTGGTCCTCATCATGCTGACTGCGTTTGATGTTACCCTGACCCTTCCGGGTGTTGCCGGTATCATTTTGAATATTGGTATGGCGGTGGATGCGAATGTTATCATATTCACCCGTATCAAGGAGGAGCTTGCGAAGGGTAAGTCTGTACAGACGAGTATCAAGCTTGGTTTTGATAAGGCATTATCTGCTATCGTGGATGGTAATGTAACCACATTGATCGCAGCATTCGTGCTTTATTTGAAGGGATCTGGTACGATCAAGGGATTTGCGACCACATTGGCAATCGGTATTATCCTGTCTATGTTTACGGCCCTTGTTATCACAAAGCTTCTTCTTCAGGCAATGTATGTTCTTGGCATCGACGATGTGAAATATTTCGGCGTGGAGGGCGCAAGAAAGCGTATTCCGTTTGTTGCCAACAGAATGAAGTTCTTTGCAATTTCCGGCGTACTGATCCTTGCATGTATTGTTATGCTGGTGGTCAACAAGACAGGCAGAATCGGCTATATTTTAAATTATGGTCTTGATTTCCTGGGAGGTACTACTTATAATGTTACCTTTGACAGTGGAGAGAAAATCGATGATGATCTGAAGAAGCAGGTAGAGAGTATCTTCAGTAAGACAAGCGGATCGAACGATGTTATTATTTCTGATGTGGCCGGAAGCAATACTTTATCGGTTAAGACGGTAGAGCTTACGGATGATCAGAGAGCAGATCTGACCAATCAGTTAGTAGATAAGTTTAAGGTGCAGGAAAAGAACATCCAGTACGACAGTATCAGTGCAGCAGTATCGGATGAGATGAAGACAAACGCAATTGTATCCGTGATCATAGCATCGATCTGTATGCTGATCTATATCTGGTTCCGGTTCAAGGATGTCATTTTTGCCAGCAGTGCTGTTTTGGCATTACTTCATGACTGTGCAATCGTGCTTTTGGTATATGCGGTGTCCAAGATTTCCGTAGGTAATACATTTATTGCATGTATGCTTACCATTGTTGGTTACTCTATCAACGCAACCATCGTTATCTTTGACCGTATTCGTGAGAACCTGAACGGACGTAAGGATTCTTCCGTTCTGGACCAGATTGTGGATGACAGTATCACACAGACATTGACCAGAAGTATCAATACTTCCATTACCACGTTCATCATGGTATTTATGCTGGGTATTCTCGGTGTAGATTCTGTAAAAGATTTTGCAATCCCTCTGATGGCAGGTATCATCTGCGGAGCATATTCTTCCGTATGTATTACCGGTACTTTGTGGTATACAATGAAAAGAAAACTTGGCAAGAAGAATGCATAAGAGTGTTTATCGGATGTCAAAGTATATTAGATAAGATTATAAGGTGTCACGTAACAGTGGCACCTTATTTTTAATGTTTTTATGTTAATTTACGGTTTTGCTACAAAAGAGATCCATTCTCCGAGCATGTTTTCTTCGATGATCGTGAAATTATTATCTGTCAGTGCTTTGCGGACATCATCCCCGCGGCTGGCAAGGATGCCGGAGGAGATAAATACGCCGTCGGGTTTGAGGAATGGACGGATCATACCTGCAAGAGGGATGATCACATCGGCAAGAATATTTGCAACCACAACATCAAAGGGTTCCGGGCAGGCTGCCTTGATCGTAGTGCTGTCCTCAAGAATATTGCCGTGGATGGCCCGGATACGGTCGCTTCCAATATGATTGCGCTCTGCATTTTCCAGTGTGCCGGTAACGGCGGAAGGATCAATATCCAGACAAAATGCGCTTTTGGCTCCGTAGAGAAGTGCTGCGATCGCAAGAATACCGCTTCCACAACCGGCATCCAAAATGGTCGTTTCGGTCGAAATATATTTCCTCAGGGAAGTCATGCAGAGACGTGTGGTTTCATGGGTTCCGGTGCCAAAAGCAGAACCCGGCTCGATCAGAAGGAGAGTATCCTTCTCAGTGGCAATATCGGGCTGTGCTTCCCAGACGGGAGTGACGATCAGATCATCCGATACCCGGAATGGATGAAAGCTGTCCTTCCATTTATCCTTCCACTGGGAATCGTCCTGGACGGAATAGGAGATTTCCGGATCCGGGAATGGAACAAACTGCTGCATTTCTTTGATACGCCCGCGGAGAGCCTGGATCAGTTCTTCCGGACTTTGCTTTGCCGGTGCAGGAGCAAAGTCGGCATCCCGCAGGGAAGAACCGGTGCTGTAAAATTCCCGTTCCTGCGGATCGTTCTCACCTTCTGTGTAGAAGGTCAGGACGGATTTACCGTCATCCGGCCCCAGATCAGCAGGGATGTCCGTGTACATCTGTTTTTCTTCCTCCGGGGTCAAAGGGACGTGGTCGGAAATCTCAAATCCCTGTATGCCGAGTTCATAAAGAAGTTCCCCGATCACTTCGGCAGCATCTGTCGTTGTGTATACTTTATACTGGATCCATTTCATATAATCTTCCATTCCTTTCTGCTTCAACCTGCCAGGTTTGGATTGCAGGCATATTGTTTGCTGAGTGGATTTATGTGTTGGCTTTACAGCAATAGGCAATTGTGATAAATTCATTATAACAAAGTGAAGGATGTTATACAAATGAAACAGTGGATGATAAAAAGAAATCCTGCGGATCTGCAAAAGATTGCGGAAAGATATCATATATCAGAAATTTTAGCGGAGGTGCTGGTAAAGAGAGGTCTTTATGACTGGAATGCCATAGATGATTACCTATATCCTTCGATGGAGAAGCTGCATACTGCTCATGATATTTATGATCTGGATCCGGCACTGGAAATTATAAAAGAAAAGATACAGATGCACCGAAAGATACAGGTGATCGGGGATTATGATGTGGATGGTGTAATGTCTACTGCGATTCTGGTGCTGGGACTTGAGAGACTGGGAACTGATGTGAGCTGGCGTGTGCCTCACCGGCAGAGAGACGGTTATGGGCTGCGCAGTTATATGGTGGAGCAGGCTCAGGAAAAGGGTGTGGACACCATTATTACCTGTGATAATGGCATATCTGCCTGGGATGCGGTAGTTCGTGCCAAAGAGCTTGGAATGACGATGATCGTGACGGATCATCATGATGTACCTTTGGATAATGAGACAGGGGAGGAACAGATTCCTCCGGCAGATGCCGTGGTGGATCCCAAAAGAAAAGAGAGCAGATATCCATGGAGAGAAATGTGTGGCGCAGGACTGGTATATCGTCTGATCGCGGAGCTGTATAACGACAGGGAAGACGGGAAGTTCTTAAATGAGCTTTTATCTATGGCTGCGATCGCAACGGTCTGTGATGTGGTTCCCCTGCAACAGGAAAACAGAACGATTGTCAGTTGTGGACTGGAGTTTTTGCAGCATAGCACCAACAAGGGACTGGCTTCTCTGATTCGTCAGCTTGATCTGAACCGGGCAGTGGATTCCGGCTGTATAGGTTTTCGGATCGGTCCGTGTATTAATGCTGCAGGCCGGCTGGAAGATGCTTCTACGGGTGTAGAATTGATGCTTGCCAAGGATCAGGAACAGGCGGATAAGCTGGCAGGAGAACTGATCGCCCTGAATGAGAGCAGGAAAGATATTACGGCAAGGTCTACGGAACTGGCAGAAAAGCAGATTGAGGAGGAAGGATATCTGAGTCAGAATGTGCTGGTGGTTTTTGTGGAGCAGTGTCCGGAGAGTGTTGCCGGGATTGTGGCAGGCAGGATCAAGGAGAAATATTACCGTCCTACTATGATACTCACAAGATCGGGCGATCATCTGAAAGGATCCGGACGTTCCATACCGGGATACCACATGCAGCAGGAGCTCAATGCCTGTGGGGATCTTTTGCTGGAATACGGAGGTCATGCTATGGCGGCGGGATTTTCTTTGGAGGAAAAGAATCTTGATATTTTGAGAGATACTCTGAACCAAAGATGCACCCTGACCCAGAAGGATCTGACGGAAAAGGTAACCATCGACCGGGAGGTTACATTGGCGGAGATTAACGGAAATCTTGTGCGGGAATTAAACTACCTGCAGCCTGTGGGAGAAAAAAACGAGGGAGCACTTTTTGCCAGACGCGGACTGGAGATCTTGTCTGTAAAGATTCGTGGAAAAGAAGGACAGGTGGGAAGCTTTATGGCGGTGGATCAGGGGAGACGCTATAATCTGGTGGATTTTCGGATTGACCAGTGTATGAAACGGGAAATCTGCCGGAAATATTCGGAACAGATGTGGCAGGATCTGGTGGATGGTCGTGCCACCGGCTGCTTTATGGATATTATTTATATCCCAAAGATTAACGAGAGATATCAGGAACTGCAGTATACCATAGTTGACTGTCGATAGAGAAAATGATATGATAAAAGAGTTAAAATCGGATAGTTATCCGTGACATTTGTTCAGATTATAAGGTTTTATACCGGAAAGGAGTTATTTATGTCAGATATTTCATCTGTTTCGTCGTTATCCAATTTGTCGAGAGACCTGTATTACCAGTATCTGATCGATCATAACTCCATGAGTACAATGTTCAACGCGATATCCGGCAGCAGTGATGATTCTTCTGATTCGTCAGGACTTATGAATACTATCGGTTCCGGGCTGGGATATGGATTATCTTCTTTGAACAGCATTGAGGGGTTGGATTCCCTGTATGGATTGTCCGGTGTTTCCGGAAGTGATGACAGTCTGCTGGGGTTGTCGCAGGGGATTTCTGGATTTGCCGGTATTTTACAGTCATATTTGAATGCACAGACCACTCAGGCTTCCAAGATGGCAGATTCTATGGCATCTGTTCTGGAGGAGGCAGCACAGACAGAGGATACCTCCAGTCTGACTTACCGGACAGTGCAGGAGATTTATCAGTATTTTCAGGAGCAGAGCAAGAAGCCCGCTTCGTTGCTTTAGAATGTGAGCGATGCGATACAAGATCATACATAAACAGATAATTACATAGAATAAAAATAAATCCGTTCTCAGACGAGGACGGATTTTTGTTATGCAGACATTTTTATCGGGAGAATATTGGGAGAACCTTAATCACGCAGCGTTTTTTGGATGGAAAAGCGGTAACAGAAGGAAAGAAGCGTCTGCGACACATAATAAAAGATCAGCAGGATCAGGGGAACTTTTCCAAGAGGAAGATCATACCAGTATTCGTCCGGCTGGATCCATTGCCAGACTGCAAGAAGGATCAGTCCGAGAATAAAACAGAAGCGCTCGGAACGGTATCCGGTATGGCTGAAATGGAACTGTTCCATAATCTGCGGAATAGAGGACTGCTTTTTGGCGGCTTCGTTATCCTGTGGACGGGAGGTTTCCAAAATAAGATTCAGAAACGGAGGAAGCACCAGAAGGGCAGCCAGAGGGTAAAGGGCAGCCGGATAATGAACAAAATACAGAGGAAAAAGCAGGATGCAGAGCATGTACCGGGAAACACGAAGGGCACAAAAACGGCTGATGATACGTTCCTCGTGACGAAGCTGGACAGTGGATGATTTCATGATATTCCTCCCAAAACAATTCAATATAAGTTCAGTGTAATATACATATTGACGGGAATCAATGAAGAATTATAACTTTTTTATGAAAAATTGGCAGAAAATGAAAATAGTCTTTGAATTATCTGAAAAATGGTATATAATAGCATAGAATACGTTTATTTTTGTTACAAAACGGAAAAAATAGAGATAGGATGTAAGGAAAGGAGAAAACAAATGGTTGGTAGTGATATCGGAATTGATCTTGGTACAGCGAATGTACTTGTATATATAAAGGGGAAGGGTGTTGTTTTAAGGGAGCCGTCAGTTGTTGCGTTTGATCGTGACACCAATAAGATTAAAGCAATCGGAGAGGATGCCCGTCTGATGCTGGGACGTACTCCGGGAAATATCGTGGCAGTCAGACCGCTGCGTCAGGGAGTTATCTCTGATTATACCGTGACAGAGAAGATGCTTCGTTACTTTATCCAGAAGGCATGTGGAAAGACACGTTTCAGAAAGCCGCGTATCAGTGTCTGTGTACCAAGTGGTGTTACAGAGGTTGAGAAGAAAGCAGTAGAGGATGCTACTTATGAGGCCGGTGCCCGTGAGGTGGCGATCATTGAGGAGCCGATCGCAGCAGCGATTGGTGCCGGAATCGATATTTCCAGACCATGTGGTAATATGATCGTGGATATCGGTGGTGGTACTGCTGATATTGCGGTAATTTCTCTGGGAGGTACTGTTGTGAGCACTTCCATTAAGGTTGCCGGTGATGATTTTGATGAGGCGATCGTTCGTTATATGCGTAAGACACACAATCTTCTGATCGGTGAGCGTACAGCAGAGGATATTAAGATACAGATCGGATCTGCTTATAAGCGTCCGGAGGTTGTTTCCATGGATGTTCGCGGACGTAACCTTGTCACAGGTCTGCCAAAGACCATTACAGTTACTTCTGATGAGACTATGGATGCATTGAAGGAGATCACATCTCAGATCGTAGAGGCAGTTCACAGTGTTCTGGAGAAAACTCCGCCGGAGCTTGCAGCAGATGTATCTGACCGTGGTATTGTTCTGACAGGTGGTGGAAGTCTTCTTTACGGTCTGGAGGAGCTGATCGAGGAGAAGACAGGTATTACCACTATGACGGCAGAGGATCCGATGACAGCAGTAGCGATCGGTACCGGCCAGTTTGTAGAGTTTTTAAGCGGAAAGCATGATGAGCCTTAAGCTGATCCGGTGATCAGCCGATATATATTAGAGAAACTGACTGGATTTTGATCCGGTCAGTTGAAGTTTTCCGGAAAGCTTGTAAGAAGGAGGAATCCCATGACAAGAGGTTTGTATACTGCGTATACTGGAATGTATAATGAGCAGAAAAGACTGGATATTATTTCAAATAATCTTGCGAATTCCGCTACGATCGGTTATAAGGAGGAGCAGGTGACCAGTCAGGCATTTAAGGAGATGCTGACATATAAGATCCGGGACAGGTCCAATGGATTTGTTGATGAACCCATTGGAAATATGAGTCTGGGTGTCAAGATTGGTGAGACATATACCAACTGGGATCAGGGTTCCCTGCGGCAGACGGAGAATACATATGACATTGCGATTCAGGGAAAAGGCTTCTTTACAGTCCGCACAACCAATGCCAAAGGAGAGGATAAGACCTGTTATACGAGAAATGGGTGCTTTACCGCCACAAAGGATGGCTTTGTTGTGGACAGTGACGGCAACCATCTTCAGGGAGAGGGAGGAGACCTCCAGGTTCCTACGGATGCAGCTAGAATCGTGATTGATCAGGACGGTGCGGTGTATGCAGATAATGTTTATGTGGATACCATTAAGATTACCGATTTTGAGGATTACAATTATCTCAAACAGTATGGAGATAATTTTTGGGAGACAGTTGACGGTGCAACTGCTGTAGAAGGAAATTATTCTCTGCAACAGGGATATACGGAGCAGTCTAATGTGAATGTAATCGATCAGATGGTGGATATGATCACGATCACCCGTGCTTATGAGGCGGGACAGAAAATGATCCAGACACAGGACAGCTTATTAAACCGTTCGGTCAATGATGTAGGTAAAGTAGGATAGGAAGGTGTGAATAAATTATGATGAGAGCTCTTTGGACGGCTGCTTCCGGTATGAAAGCCCAGCAGACCAGTATGGATACATTGTCCAACAATCTGTCAAATATCAACACGACAGGCTATAAAAAGGAAACGGCACGTTTTCAGACACTTTTATATCAGAATATCCAGAAAAAAACGACGGATTCTGAGGGAAATCAGAAACCGATCGGTGCACAGGTCGGTCTTGGTGTGAAGGTTGGTTCCATAGCAACCCAGTTTACCCAGGGATCTTTTACGACCACCAATGCGGCATTTGATTTTGCGGTTGAAGGCGAGGGATTATTTATGATCCAGAAGCCGGATGGTACACAGTGCTACACAAGAAACGGTCATTTTAATTTATCCAAGAATACCTCAGGTGGCTGGTCGCTGACCACGCAGGAGGGATATGCTGTTCTGGATTCTACCGGTAAGGAGATCAGTTTTGATGCAGATGTGGATACCACCAAGCTTCGTTTTGATAATTATGGTGGCATCGGATATGTTGGTGACGATGGCAATGCACTTCCTCTAGGCATTAACATCGGAATGGCGCAGTTTAATAATACAAATGGTCTGGAAAAGGTTGGCGACAGTTATTATGTGGCTACCGATGCTTCCGGAGAGGCCCGGATTGAGGGGGACGATGCAGCTTTAAAGAGAAGTATCGTGAAAAATGGATATTTAGAGGCGTCCAATGTACAGGCGGTGGATGAGATGGTTGATATGATCGTCACACAGAGAGCCTACGAGATGAATTCCAAGGCGATCACTGCATCGGATGAGATGCTTCAGCAGGCCAATAATCTCCGTTCATAATTTGGTTTTGACGGGAGATAAAAGATAAGGGAGGAGAGACTTCTATGAGTTCAGTTTTGGATGTGTCATCCCTGTATGACACCTATTCTTCACAGCTTAGCAATGTATCTGCAGGTTCGGCATCAGATAAGATTGGTGGTGTCAGCGAGAATTCTTCCGATGAAGAGTTAATGGAAGCGTGCAAGAGCTTTGAGACCTATTTCGTGCAGAAAATGATCGAGGAAGCGAAGAAAACCACCGAAAATGAGGATGAACAGGGAGAATATACCAAGATGTTTGCAGATATGCGCAATGAACAGCTTGCATCTTCGGTTACAGAAAGTGGTCAGATTGGTCTGGCGCAGCAATTATATGATAATTTAAAACAACAGTACAAATTATAAAATGAAATACAAAACGGGCCGCTGTTTTTTGCAGTGGCTTTTTTTGCTTTTTTAAATGGGGGATGAAATGGAAGAATTAGAAGGATATGTAGAAAATATCGTGTTTCGTAATGAAGAAAATGGATATACTGTGCTGCATCTGTCCCATCCGGAATGGGATGATGAGATATGCTGCGTGGGCTGCTTTTCTTATGTGGCGGAGGGGCAATATCTGGTGATACGGGGGGAGAGAGTTTTTCATAAAGAATATGGAGAACAGATTAAGGTTTCCTCATATGAAGAAAAACAGCCGGAGGATTCCATGGCGATCGAGAAGTATCTGGGATCCGGTGCCATCAAGGGGATTGGACCTGCCTTGGCTGCACGCATTGTCAAGAAATTTAAAGAAGATACCTTTCGGATCTTTGAGGAGGAACCGGAACGGCTGGCAGAGGTGAAGGGCATCAGTATGAAGCTGGCGATCCAGGCAGCAAATCAATTTAATGAAAAACGGGAAATGCGTCAGGCGATGATCTTCCTACAGGACTACGGAATCAGTATGAATCTTGCGGTAAAGATTTACCGGCAGTATGGTCAGGAGATGTATGAGGTGCTTCGGACAAATCCCTATAAACTGGCAGAGGATATTGCCGGTGTTGGCTTTAAGATTGCCGATGAGATTGCAAGACAGGCTGGTTTTTATCAGGATTCTGATTTTCGCATTCAGGCAGGGATCATATATTGTCTGCAGCAGTCTACAGCGCAGGGGCACTGTTATCTGCCACAGAAGGAGCTGGTCGATGTGACAGCGCAGCTTTTAGGGCTTGAGCCGGCTTTGGTGGATTGTCATGTGGATGAGCTGTGTATGAATAAACAGATCATCTGCCGTGAGATTGACGACCAGCGATGCCTGTATTATGGCAGATTGTATTATATGGAGATGAACTGTGCCAGAATGCTTTTAGATCTGAATCTTGATTTTCCGGTAAAGGAAAAAGATCTGGAGAAGAAGGTCAGATCTATAGAGTGCGAAGAAAAAATTGAGCTGGATGAAATGCAGAAAACAGCAGTTTTTCAGGCGGTTCAGAATGGTGTCATGGTTATTATGGGTGGTCCGGGAACCGGTAAAACTACAACGATCAATACCATCGTGCGTATTTTTGAAGAAGAAGGAATGGATATTCTTCTGGCAGCACCTACCGGCAGAGCGGCGAAGAGAATGTCGGAGACAACCGGATATGAGGCGCAGACCATTCATCGTCTGCTGGAAATGAACGGTGCGGCAGATGGGGACGACAGAAGTGGAATGCATTTTGAACGAAATGAGCTGCAGCCTCTGGAGGCGGATGTTGTGATCATTGATGAAATGTCCATGGTGGATATTTATCTGATGCATGCGTTGTTAAAGGCTCTGGTTCCGGGGACAAGGCTGATCATGGTTGGAGATGCCAATCAGCTTCCGTCAGTGGGACCGGGCAATGTACTGAAAGACATAATCCAGTCTAAGTTTTGCAATGTTGTGAGGCTGGAAAAGGTCTTTCGTCAGGCGGCGGAGAGCGATATTATTTTAAATGCCCATCGGATCAACCGGGGAGAACCGGTGGAGTTTCGAAAAGAAAGCAGAGACTTTTTCTGTCTGGAGAGAAGTCAGCCGCAGGATATCATTAACGTGGTCATCCAGCTTATTGTCCAGAAGCTTCCTCCATATGTCAATGCGTCACCATATGATATTCAGGTGTTGGCACCTATGCGGAAAGGAGAATTGGGTGTATTAAAGCTGAATGAACTGTTGCAGATGTATCTGAACCCTTCCATGCCGGATAAGATTGAGAAAGAGTTTCACGGTGTTCTGTTCCGGGAGAAGGATAAGGTCATGCAGATCAAGAACAATTATCAGATGAAATGGAAAAAGATAAATGATTTTGGCGACACCTATGAGGAGGGGGAGGGAGTCTTTAACGGGGACAGTGGTGTGATACGTACAATCTCCACGTTGACGGAGACGGTTACAGTGGAGTTTGAGGAGGGGAAAATGGCGGAGTATGACTTTAGTGATATGGAGGAACTGGAGCTGGCTTATGCCATTACGATACATAAATCCCAGGGAAGTGAGTATCCGGCGGTGATCCTTCCGCTGCTGAGTGGCCCGAGGATGCTTTTTAACCGGAATCTTTTGTACACGGCAGTTACCCGTGCTAAAAAATGCGTAACGATTGTGGGAAGCCGGCAGATGGTGGATCAGATGATCCGGAATATCAATGAAAAAAAGAGATATTCCAGCCTTTGTCAGCGGATACAGGAATTGGAGGCTTCAGATGAAGAGATGCTTTCGTGATCGTCTGTTGGATTACTTTTATCCTGCCAGATGTCCTGTGTGTGACAGGGTGCTTGCGGTGGGGGTGGAGGGTATTTGTGGAGAATGCGCAGCGCACATCCAATATATCCGGGAGCCAAAATGCTGCCGGTGTGGCAAGCCGCTGGGGGAGGACGAAGAGTTTTGCAGTGACTGCAGGAATAGACAGTATTCCTTCCGGCAAGGGAATGCCCTGCTGCTCTATGATGGAATGATGCAGGAGTCTATTGCCAGATTTAAGTACAGTGGCCGGAGAGAATATGGAAGTGTGTATGCCGGAGAACTTTATCGGCATTATGGCAGATGGATCCGGCAGATCGGGGCACAGATGCTGATCCCGGTGCCGGTACACCGGTCTCGTCTTCGGAAAAGAGGATACAATCAGGCTGAGCTTATTGCAAAGCATCTGGCAGAATATTGTGGCATAGAAATGAGAAATGATATGCTGGTGCGGATCAAAGCAACGCAGCCTCAAAAGGAGCTTTCCGCGGCAGAACGTCTGAAGAATCTGGAGGGAGCTTTTCAAACCGGAAGGGGAAGGGAAGTGTTGAATCGATTACCAGAGTGTGTTATAATCGTAGATGATATTTACACGACGGGAAGTACCATGGAGGCATGTTCCAGAGTGCTTCGGAAGATCGGGATCGATCGGGTTTATTTTTTGTGTATATGTATCGGAAAAGGAAGTTAAGGAGAGTTGTGTATGGATGTCAGAAATTGTAAAATGTGCGGCAATTTGTTTAATTATACAGGAAGTCCCCTTTGCCCGGCGTGCAATAACAAAATGGAAAAGAAGTTTTCCGAGGTAAAGGATTATATTCGGGCAAATCCAACCAGTTCCATTTCAGTTGTGTCAGAGGAGACAGAGGTACCGATACAGCAGCTGAAGCGGTGGATCAGAGAGGAACGTCTAAGCTTTTCAAAGGATTCCGGTGTGGTGATCCAGTGCGAAAAGTGTGGGGCGCCTATTTTGACGGGCAGATTTTGCAAAGAATGCAAGCGTACGATGACGAAGTCTTTAGAAAACTTATATAGTACCCATACTGCAGGACCGGAAAAGAAAAAAGGTTCTGAGAGTGCCAGAATGCGTTTTATTGATAAGTAAACACAATACGGAGGAGGTGGACCGATTATGGAAGATATTCGGGACATACTTCGCATTCCCAACCGGGAAGTGCTCGCTGTGACGAAGGTGCTGACCGGGCTGGATCTGGAAAAAACAGATTCTAATCAATGTACTCAGGAAAAGGTTCTGACTGTGATGATACATACCAGAGGTTTTTTTCTGGCAAATATTAAGTGCGAGATGGATCGGGAAATGTATGAGCAGATCCTGTCGGGAATGTATGGTGGGGGGATGCCGCCGGATGACGAGCAGTCTTTGTATATGAATGAATATATGAATATTGTCTGCGGCCGGATCGTTTCCAAGGTAAATACATTGACGGGCAGTGTTTCCAAGCTTTCCGTTCCGGAGTATTTTGGAGAGAATGATCCAGATTACGGAAGGGATGAGCAGGCATATCATATTTTGCTTGCATATCGCTATGGACAAGGCTTTTTGCGTTTTATTATTCAGTTTGAATTTCAACAGAATGGAGGAGAAGATATATGAGTACAACAATTATGGTGGTTGATGATTCCCCATTTGCTTCAAAACAGATCAAGGATATCGTAGAAGATAACGGCTATGAGGTAACTGCATATGCGAAGGATGGAGAAGAGGCAATTGAGCTCTATAAAGAGTTGAAACCGGATATTGTTATTCTGGACATCATAATGCCGGGACTCAATGGATTGGAGACAGCAGAAATTCTGAAAAAGCAGGATCCCGATGTGAAAATACTGATGTTGAGTTCTCTTTGTGATTCCGGAACCATGGAGGAAGTGAAGAGCATCGGGGTGAAGCATTTGATCCCGAAGCCTTTGGAGGCGGATGTTTTACTGGCTTCTCTGGAGATGGTATCAAAATTTGCTTAAATTCGTTTGCAAAGAAGTGTTGACGTAGGGATGTATTGTGTCATATACTTGTTATGTGAAAATGAAAAAGAATAGGAGCAAAAAATGGTTACATCAAGAATAGCAGCCACAGGTGCGGGTATTCCAAGTCAGATCATCACCAATGACGATCTGGCAAAGATCATGGATACCAGCGATGAGTGGATCAGACAAAGAACAGGGATTGGAGAAAGACATATTTCGGGGGGCGAAGATTTATCGTATTATACGTCGATGGCAGCCCGGCAGATTATAGAAAGAGCGGGAATCGCTCCGGAGGAGATTGATCTGATCGTTGTGGCAACGGTTACGGCAGATTATTGTACACCGAGTGCAGCATGTATGGTACAGAAGGAGATTGGTGCAGTAAATGCAGTTGCTTTTGATGTGACGGCAGCATGTTCCGGTTTTTTATATGGAGTCAGCGTAGCAGATAAGTTTATCCGTTGTGGCGTATATAAAAACGCACTGGTGATTGGTGGAGAGATATTATCCAAGATTGTAGACTGGAAGGATCGTTCCACATGTGTTCTGTTTGGGGATGGAGCAGCAGGTGTTCTTTTGGAACGATCTGAGTCAGAGGATGGCATTCTCGTGGAGGAGCTTGGCTCCAAGGGAGAGGACTATGAAGTGCTGACAGCCCGCAGGCTGGCACCGGCCAATGTGTTCAATGAAGTAGAGCCGCAAAGGGAATGTGGTCATGTTACCATGGATGGAAGAGCCGTATTTAAATTTGCGACTAAGAAGATTGTATCCAGCGTGGAACATGTGTTGGAGACGGCAGGTCTTTCACCGGAGGATATTACATATTTTGTTCCGCATCAGGCAAATGCAAGGATCGTGGAGGTTGCGGCGAGAAAGCTGAAGATTCCGCAGGAACGTTTTTATGTGAATATCGAGCACTATGGAAACACGTCGGCGGCAAGTATCCCAATCGCATTAAATGAGATGAATGAAAAGGGTCTTCTTCATAAGGGGGACAAGCTGATCCTCTGTGGTTTTGGCGGAGGTCTTACATGGGGAACACTGCTGATACAGTGGTAGATTATCAGGTGTATTACTGTGGCATCACAGTTAATATAATAAACAAATTTAACTAATTTCTTTAGGAGGAACTGAAAATGGTATTTGAGAAGATCAGAGAAATCATTGCTTCACAGCTTGGAAAGGATGAGGATGAGATTACACTTGAGACAAATGTAAAGGACGATCTCGACGCTGATTCTTTGGATGTATTCCAGATCATCAATGATATTGAGGATGAGTTTGAAGTATCTATTGAGGATCCGGAGTCAATTGTTACCGTAAAAGATATCGTAGACTTTGTTGAGAACAACAAATAATCGATTATCGCCAGCAAGCAGATGAAACGGACAGTGAAGACCGAAAAGTTGAGAACCTCGTCCAACGGGGTTCTCATCATTTTGTTATCGGATCCACTGTCTTTTAAAGCGTGGAGGAAAGTTCATGAAGACTGTATTTATGTTTAGCGGACAGGGTGCACAGTATGCCGGTATGGGAAAAGAATCATACCAGAATTATGCTGTTGCCAAGGATATTTTTGATCGGGCAGATGCCGTATTGGGATATTCCATTAAGGATATTTGTTTTCAGGATGAACAGAAATTAGGAGAGACAGAGTATGCACAGCCTGCAATTTTAACAATGAGTATTGCGGCATTCAAAGTGCTTGAGGA